>DATNOY010000220.1:0-2501 GCA_036703495.1 Coleofasciculaceae cyanobacterium | reverse complement strand
GCTGCATCTCGGGCACAGCTCTGGACGAGTAGCGCCTCAGGGCGCTGACGCAGTTGTACCCATGGTGGTGGAGCAGTCTGGGAGAGGGGAACGAGCGTTCGATATCTACTCTCGATTGCTCCGGGAGAGAATTGTCTTCTTAGGAACGCCTGTAGATGACATGGTCGCAGACTCGATCGTGGCTCAACTCCTGTTTTTAGATGCAGAAGACCCTGAGCGCGACATCCAGCTTTACATCAACTCTCCGGGAGGGTCAGTAACAGCAGGTCTAGCGATTTATGACACCATGCAGCAAGTCCGTCCAGATGTAGTAACCATTTGTTACGGGCTTGCTGCCAGTATGGGTGCGTTCTTGTTGACAGGTGGCGCAGCTGGGAAGCGGCTATCTTTGCCAAGTTCCCGCATCATGATTCATCAACCCTTGGGGGGTGCACAAGGGCAAGCCGTGGATATCGAAATCCAAGCCAAAGAAATTCTGTATCTTAAGCGCACTCTTAATGAATTGTTGGCTTATCATACAGGACAGCCATTTGAAAAAATCGAGACAGATACAGAGCGCGATTTTTTCATGTCCGCAGAAGAAGCGAAAAACTATGGCTTGATTGATCAGGTCATTACTCGCCAAAATCTGCCCATGCCCGGAGAGTCTATTACCGCAGTCAAGTAAGGGGCGAATATGTCTAAGTATGACTCCCATCTCAAATGTTCATTCTGTGGTAAGTCGCAGGAACAGGTTCGCAAACTAATTGCCGGCCCCGGTGTCTACATTTGTGACGAATGCGTTGACCTCTGCAATGAAATCTTGGATGAGGAGTTGTTTGACTCAAGCGCGACTGTGCCGCAGCCGTCCCCTCGTCGTGAAAACCAAACAGAGAAGCGTCCGGCTCGTTCACCCAGTCTCGCTATGAGTCAAATTCCCAAACCACGGGAAATCAAAAAGCATCTGGATGAGCATGTCATTGGACAGGATGAAGCCAAGAAGATTCTTTCGGTTGCTGTTTACAACCACTACAAGCGGCTGAGCTATGCTCAATCGAAAGCGAGTGGGAAGCAGGATGACCCGATAGAGCTGCAAAAGTCAAACATTTTGCTGATTGGCCCAACTGGTTGCGGTAAGACGCTGCTGGCCCAAACGTTAGCAGAAATGTTAGATGTACCGTTTGCGGTAGCGGATGCGACCACGCTAACGGAAGCAGGTTATGTGGGTGAGGATGTGGAGAACATCTTGCTCCGCCTGCTGCAGGTGGCAGATCTGGATGTGGAAGCCGCTCAGCGAGGCATCATCTATATTGATGAAATCGACAAGATTGCCCGCAAGAGTGAGAACCCATCTATTACTCGAGATGTCTCTGGTGAAGGGGTACAGCAGGCCCTCTTGAAAATGTTGGAAGGGACGATCGCCAATGTTCCGCCTCAGGGTGGACGTAAGCATCCCTACCAAGACTGCATTCAAATTGATACCAGCAATATTCTGTTTATCTGCGGCGGAGCCTTTGTGGGGCTAGACAAAGCCGTAGAGCAGCGGATTGGCAAGAAGTCGATGGGGTTCATCCAACCGGGCGAAAGTCAGCCTAAGGAAAAGCGAGCGGCAGATGTGTTGAAGCATCTGGAGCCGGATGATCTAGTCAAATTTGGCATGATCCCAGAGTTCATTGGCCGGATTCCGGTGATGGCTGTGGTGGATCCGTTGGATGAAGACACGCTGGCAGAAATTCTGACGGAACCTCGCAATGCGCTGGTGAAACAGTATCAAAAGCTGATGCGGATGGACAATGTCAGCCTGGAATTTAAGCCAGATGCGGTGAGGGCGATCGCCAAAGAAGCCTATCGTCGCAAAACTGGGGCCCGAGCCCTGCGTAGCATTGTCGAGGAGCTGATGCTGGATGTGATGTATGAGTTACCTTCGCGTAAGGATGTCACCCGTTGTTCTATCACCCGTGAAATGGTAGAAAAGCGCTCTACGGCTGAACTGCTAGTGCATCCCTCTTCGCTACCTAAACCAGAATCGGCTTAGAAGATTTCCAGCAATTAAATTACCTTTGTAGTGCGGGCATCTTGCCCGTGACGCGAGCGAGACGCTCGCACTGCAGGTAAATTCTTATCTAGAAATTGCCTTAAGTCACCTTGAGTTATATGATTTTGAGTTTTGCATCAGGAATGATTAAATCAAAGCTCTGAACTCAAATTTACAATCTGCCGAAGATGCCTTATATCACTGTGCGGGGGGTTGATCACTACTATGAGTGGATCAGCACCTCAGAGCAATTTTCTCCAGAGGGTGCCCCGATTTCCGATAAGCCAAAGCTGGTGTTTATCCACGGTTGGGCTGGTTCTACCCGATATTGGCAAAGCACGGCCCGATCGCTGGCTGATCAGTTTGATTGTTTGCTGTATGACATGCGGGGGTTTGGGCGATCGCGACTTCCTCGTCCCTTGCCACCCGCCGTTGCAGACTTGGGGTATGAGCTAGAGAGCTATGCGGATGATTTAGCCCTGCTTTT
>DATNOY010000219.1:0-12478 GCA_036703495.1 Coleofasciculaceae cyanobacterium | reverse complement strand
ACATAAAAATCAGTACATTCTAAAGACCGCACCAGAGCCGGAACAGCCCGCAGATCACCCAGTTTGCCCAATGCCCGCGCTGCATTGCGCCGCAAAGGATAACCGCCTACCTCAGTGCGATCGTCATCATCCTCTAAAGCAGCAATCAAAACATCAATCGCTTCAGGAGCATCCAACCGAAATCGCCCCAGCCACCAGGCCGCATAAACGCGCAACCCCAGATCTTCTCCCTGGAGATTGGCGATCGCCTGTTCCACAGTTAATGAAGGATCGTTAGAAATATCAGCGGCGTGATCCATATCGAACCCAAGAAGTGAGAGCATTAATCCCACTTTAAAAGAACAATGCCTGGAAGGATAGGCAACTCCCACAAGTAGCGGCAATCGTCTATCCTTCCAGGCACCCACATCATTAGCTCAAGGCATTGATGGCATAGTCAAGGTAAGAATTGGCTTCCACCGCTGGATCGCCACTCAAGCCGTGGTTAGCTTTGATATACTTCAACGCTTCCACATACCAGCTGGGAGACAGTTCAAAGGTGCTGTTGATTTCAGCCAGACCGCTGATCAAGTAGTCATCCATGGGGCCAGTACCACCCACAACTAGGCAGTAGGTTACCATCCGCAGATAGTAGCCAATGTCCCGCACGCACTTATCCTTGCCAGTTTGAGTCGAAGCGTAGTTTGGTCCCTGCATCGAGGTGGTGTAGGGGAACTTCTGATACACTGCATTAGCAGCGCCATCCGCCAAGCTTTGAGCCTTTTCAGTCAACCCTTTAGCTGCTTGTAGGCTAGCGCTAGCTTGACGGAAACGACCAAAAGCCACTTGCAGCTCGGTAGAGCTGAGGAAACGTCCTTGGGAGTCAGCAGTAGAAACTGCTTCAGTTAGAGGGGTTTTCATAGTCAAACTTGCTCCAGTAATTTTCTTGTGAAATTGGTGTTGCAATAGCTTCAGTCACCTAACATCAGGCAAAGCAGCTTAAAAACCTGCTCGCGCCTCATATTATCTAGGCAACAGCAGAAGCAGCCTTATCAAAATAGCTACCCACTTCAGACATCAGGCTGCTGCAATCGCCACGAGTCACACCATTGGTATCGCCAGCGATCGCCAAAGCTGCATCTTTCATCTTGCTGACGCCAACTGCCACAGAAGCACCCGGAGTCCCCAAAGCTAAATAGGTTTCGCGCAGACCATTCAAGCAGCGATCATCCAAAACGCTAGAATCACCCGTGAAGATAGCGTAGGTGATATAGCGCAAGATGATTTCCATGTCCCGCAAACAAGCAGCCATGCGACGGTTGGTGTAAGCATTACCACCCGGTGCAATCAGCTGAGGCTGCTCTGCAAATAGCGCCCGAGCTGCATTAGCCACGATCGACGAAGAATTGCTGGTAATGCGGTTTACCGTATCCATCCGCTTGTTGCCATCAGCAACCATAGCGCTCAGAGCATCCAACTGTGAAACACTCAGGTACTCACCCCGTGCATCAGCCTGGGAGACCACTTTTGCAAATGCGTCTAACATAAACTTAATCTCCTAATGGGTTTAAGTGGAGTAGGGATTAGATCACAACCAGACTCTGATTCAGCCCAACCATCAATCTACCGAAACAGACCGAAAGCGGTAGAACCAGCCGATGCATGACCCGTGAAATGATTCCCAGGCTTCTAATCAAGAAGCTTGGAAAATTTAACATTTCTTAAAAACTATGGAGACTTAACGCCTTCAGATAACTGAATAATCTGCATCTGTTTTGTAAGTTTCCCGACATATCTGTTTATACTATGTCGTTGAATCGTTGTTTATTACAAATTATAAACAGCCTGCTAGAGCCTGGAGACTTGCTCGGGCGCTTGATCTGCAGAGCAGGGGCGCAATTTGGGAGCATCCCCGATCGCTCCGGTCAGTCCCAAGTCCTTGAAACCGATCAAGATGAAGAAATGTTAAGAATCTGATTTCGGAGTCTTAAATATCTGCTTAACTCCGGCTAGTTCAGCCCCATGCCAGCTGCCTGCCCAGGCGAAAGATCTTACGGAAACGCTGGTGTTAACATTTACAACATTAGTTGTATCGAGATTTGAAGTTTCAATGGGTTAGTCAACAATTGAAGAGGATCTGTCTCTATCGTTTGACTGAACGAATTGGCAATTTCAGGAGCATCGTTAGCGCACCCTGTGCTTAGCCCCTCCCTCCGAACTTGCCGCTTCTATCCTCCGCCTTGGGCAGAGCGCAGTTCTACACCGTCATACCGCTTCGCTGGGGCAAAGTTTGACGGAGTAAAGGTTAAATAGACTTCTCAACCGCCTTCACCCTAGGCATCTATGCAAGCAGAACTACGCCAGCAGCTTGAACTATTTTCGGAAGTAACCCTCAAAATTCGGCAATCGCTACAGCTGCAGGAAATTTTGCAGACGACTGTCACAGAGGTACAGCGGATTTTGCAAGCCGATCGGGTATTGATTTATCACGTCTTGCCCAACGGTACAGGCAAGACCCTCAGCGAGTCAGTGTTGCCAGAGTATCCGGCCTTAATCAATCGGGAATTTCCCGAAGAAGGGTTTCCCCAGGAATATCAACAGCTGTATGCCCGCGGCCGAGTGCGGGCGATCGCCGATGTGCGCGATCCGGCCGCCGGCTTAACCCATTGCCTGGTTGAATTTGTCGAGCAATTTGGCATCAAAGCCAAACTGATCGTGCCCATCGTCCAAATCCTGGAGGGGCATTCGCATCAGCAGACTCACACCCATCTCTGGGGCTTGTTGATTGCCCATCAATGTCGCAGTGTGCGGTGTTGGGTTGACGCTGAGCTTGAGCTGATGCAACAACTCGCCAGTCACATCAGCATTACCCTATCGCAAGCGCAACAGCTAGAACACCTAGAAGCCGTTGTGGCAGCCCGCACTGCAGAATTGCAAGCAGCAAATCATCACCTGCGACAAGAAATCAAGGTTCGCAGGCAAACAGAAACCACCCTGCGCCAGAGTGAAGCGCAATTGCGATTGATCACCAATGCCCTACCTGTCCTGATTGCCTATGTAGATGATCACCAGCAGTATCGTTTTAACAACCAAGCGTATGAAGATTGGCTAGGAACCGCTCCGAGTCAGATAGAGGGGCATCATCTGCAGCAGGTTTGGGGAGAGACATGCTATCAACAGATGCAGGCTCAAGTGGCAGCAGCGTTATCGGGGCAAGTCGTCACCTACGAGCAGGACATTATGCTGCAGGATGGGCAAGTGCGATCCGTCGATATCACCTATATTCCGCACCGAGATGACGCGGAGACCATTAAAGGGTTTTTCTCTTTAATCAGTGATATCAGCGATCGCAAAGCGATGGAACGGATGAAAGACGAATTTATTTCCGTCATCAGTCACGAATTAAGAACGCCGCTCACCTCCTTGCACAGTGCGCTGAAGATTTTAGCCACCGGCCGCCTCGGCACCCTCTCCGCTGAAGGGCAGCAAATGCTGGACATCGCCGATAACAGTACCGAACGGCTCGTGCGGTTGGTCAACAACATCCTCGATTTACAGCGGATCGAGTCTGGACAAGTCGTTCTGGATCGGCAAGCCTGTAGTGCGGCCAATTTGATGATGCAAGCGACCAAAGCCATGCAAGCCATGGCTCAGCAGCAGGGGATAACGCTAGTGACCCAGGCCGAAGATATTGCCATTTGGGCAGATGCCGATTACATCCTGCAAACCCTGACTAATTTACTCAGCAATGCCATTAAATTCTCCCATCCCGGCGGTACCGTCTGGCTGACTGCCACCCCCTCCACTGCCCCTCCTTGCCCGGAAGTGATATTTCGCGTGCGAGATCAAGGAAAAGGCATTCCCGCCGACCAGCTCGAACGCATCTTTGAGCGGTTTCAGCAGGTCAATGTATCAGATTCCCGCAAAAAAGGCGGTACCGGCTTAGGGCTGACCATTTGCCGCAAAATTATTGAGCAGCACAACGGCAAAATCTGGGCAGAGAGCACGCCCGAACAGGGCAGCACTTTTGCCTTTACTTTACCTACCTTTGCTGGTGGGATTACCCCCTGAGGTTGAGCCATGCCTAGGAAACGGGTCTTAATTATTGATGACGAAGCAACGATTCAAACCGTGGTGCAATTTGGCATCAGAATGGCGGCAGGCTGGGAAGTGCTGACAGCAGGTTCCGGGACACAAGGGATTGAAACCGCTCAGATTGAGAAACCGGATGTGATCTTATTAGATGTGATGATGCCTGATACAGATGGCATTACCACCTTTAGAGAACTGCAATCTTGCAGTGAAACCCAACACATTCCCGTCATTCTGCTGACGGCCAAAGCTCAAACGGCAGAAACACGGCAGTTTTACCAGTTAGGGGTAAGCGGCATCATCACCAAACCCTTTAACGCCCTGAACCTGCCCGAGCAAATCGCTCAAATTCTCCACTGGTAGCAAGATCGATGAAAATTTTGCTGGTCGAAGATGATGACGTATTCATCAAAGTCCTGACCCGGAATCTGGCGACACATCACTACATTGTCGATGTCGTCAAGGATGGCGAGATGGGATGGACCTATGGCTCCACCTTTGAGTATGACCTGATGCTGCTAGATATTGTCTTGCCAAAACTAGATGGCATTAGTTTATGCCAGCGATTTCGAGACAAGGGCTATGCCACGCCCATTCTGCTGCTCACCGCTCAAGATGCCAGAACGGTCAAAGTCCAGGGCTTGGATGCCGGAGCCGATGATTACGTGGTTAAACCCTTTGATCCAGTCGAGCTGATTGCCCGCATGCGAGCGTTGCTCCGTCGCAGTAGTACCAATCCCTTTCCCTTACTCACCTGGGGGGATTTGTTCCTGAATCCCAGCACCTGCGAGGTGAGCTACAACGGTCAACCCCTAGCTCTCACGACCAAAGAGTATGAGTTTCTAGAACTCTTGTTGCGCGATAGTCAGTCAGTCTTTAGCACCGATGAGTTAATCGATCGCCTCTGGTCTTCAGAAGAGTTCCCCTCTGAGGCCACCGTGCGATCGCACATCCGACGGGTGCGCCAAAAACTCACCGCAGTGGGGGCCCCGCCCGATTTTATTGCCACCCTACATGGGCGCGGCTATTACCTGAAAGCCAGCCATCTAGAAGCATCAACAGCCTCAACTTTCTCCGCACCTGCCCCTGCTCCAGAACCACTTCCGCCCTCCGCCCCGGAACTCGCATCCCTCTCTGAAACACCGCTTGCGCCAGACTCGCGACAACAATACCTGGATTTTCTTAACGAAACCTGGGCCACAACCCAGCCTAAAAGCCTAGAGCAAATAGCGGTTTTATTACAGACCGTGAGAGACTTACAGCGCGATCGCCTCACAGATCAACAGCAAACTACAGCCAAACAAGTGGCCCACACCCTGGCAGGAACGCTAGGCATCTTTGGCTTAACCAAAACCACCCACTTAGCCCGGCAGCTGGAATATTGGTTAGGAGGACGGGAGCCATTACAACCCAAACATGCGCCCCTCATGCAATCCCTGGTAACGGCACTGCAGCAAGAAATCCAAAACACCACGCAAATTCAAAGCGATCAGCTTCCCGACCAGCCCCTACCCCGATTATGGCTAGTCAGTTCAGACCCAACCTGGAACCAATCCATTGCTGCAGCAGCCATCCGGTGTGGCATTCAGCTAGAAATCACTCCCCGGCTGCCGCCTCCAGACGAATGGGGAGAATCGCCACCCCAGGTCATCTTATTGCGCTTGCCTACCTTACCCCAACCGTCCCCAGAGGCTGAGCGACTCACTACCAATCGGCTGCTAAACACCTTACAAACCGTGACCGATCGCTATCCAGCCCTGCCGGTCCTGGTCATCGGCGATCGCGACGATTTGAACGATCGGCTAGAAGTGCTGCGAAGAGGCGGCAAACTGTTTCTGAGCGCTCAAACGCCCACTGAACAAGTCATGTCCACTGTGGTGCATTTATTAAGAAGACCAGATCTACCGGCCAAGGTGATGATTGTCGATGACGATCGCACCTGGCTCAGCACCTTGCCCACCTTGCTCAAACCCTGGGGCTTTAAAGTCACAACCCTGGCCGATCCACAGCAGTTTTGGACAGTTTTACAATCTGTGACGCCTGATGTGCTGGTTTTAGATGTGAATATGCCCCAGATTAATGGCTTTGAACTTTGCCAAATCCTCCGGAGCGACCCCCGCTGGCAGCGGTTACCCGTGTTGTTTCTGAGTGGATTAAGCGATGCTGCCAGCCAGCATCAAGCCTTCACCTTAGGAGCAGATGACTATTTGTGCAAACCTGTAATGGGCATTACTCTGGCGCATCGAATTCTCAGCCGATTGCACCGGATGCGCGCCTGCGCTGGCTAAAACGCTACCCACCTTCCTATACTCAAATAATCGAAGTCTAGAGGTCTATGGAAGTCTCTTTAAGAAACCGCCAGCATACTTTAATCCGTAAACTAGCCGACTGCATTGAAAGCGTTTGGCATCAGCATTTAGAACTTGCTCCCTATTCCGTCCCAGAAGGGCTGGGCTACATTGAAGGCAGCCTGGAAGGAGAACGGCTGCTCATTGAAAACCATTGCTATCAAACTCCACAATTTCGCAAACTCCATCTAGAACTGGCGCAAGTCAGCAATGGGCTAGATATTTTGCACTGCGTCATGTTTCCCAATCCTGAATATGCCCTGCCAATTTTTGGGGCAGATTTAGTCGGTCGAGGCGGCGGCTCCATTAGTGCCGCGATCGCCGATTTATCCCCGATCAGCGTCGATCGCACCTTGCCAGCAGCGTATCAACAAGCCTTATCCCAGTTACCTCAAGTTGAATTTTCTCAACCTCGGGCATTACCCGATTGGGGCGATATTTTTTCAACCTTTTGTTTGTTTGTGCATCCGGTGGGTGTACCAGAAGAAGAGCAGTTTCTCCATCGAGTGCAAAACTTTCTGACGCTACACTGTCAAATTGCCAAGACCGCAACACCCCTCACTTCCGAGAGCGACATCAGCCAAGTTGTGGCAGGACAGCGCTATTACTGCACAAAGCAACAGCAAAATGATAAAACGCGTCGCGTCTTAGAAAAATCCTTTGGAACCGAATGGACCGATCGATACATGAACACCATGCTCTTTGATGCCATCTAAACCTCCAGAGTACTCCCACCACGGCGGAGCGGTGAGAGTCGTCACTGTTTAAAATTGCACCCAACCGCCCTGGCAATCCAGGGTCTAATTGTTAACAAATGTAACCAAATACAACAAGACTTTAAGCATTGCTCCACGCACTGCGATCGCCAAGACAGGATAACCACAAGGTTTTGAGTCTTTTCTTAATGTTTTGTAATAGTATATTTACGCCTATCCCTTCAGATTGCACAAAATTTGCACAAATGGATTGCTTTAATCAAGAGCAGGTTACAAAAACCCATTGAACTCTGATGACTGTCACAGTCGAAGGGTTAAATTTTTTAAGCTTGACTGTAGTTCAGTATTATTCCCTGAGCTTATGAAGCGCGCTAGTTTTTGGGATAGTCGCTAGATTGATCCGTCATCCCATAGGTTAGTTAAAACGGCAGGTAGGATTCGAGTCAGGCTCTCCTTAATTTCCTTCTCGTCCAGCAAGTTCATCTGGCTGCTGGCTGCTTTCCGTTCGCATTCCTATCCTGGAAGACAGATCAAACCCAGTAGAGATCTCAATTCAAAAACTCAGGCCAAACCCTCAGGATTGAACTGCACGTTGCTCACATCAAAAATCACTAGGAGATACTAGAATGCTTGATGCTTTTACTAAAGTTGTGTCTCAGGCAGATACTCGGGGCGAATACATCAGCGATGCTCAAATTGATGCTTTGAAAAATATGGTTGCCGATGGCACCAAGCGGATGGATACGGTAAACCGCATCACCTCCAACGCTTCCACCATTGTTGCTGATGCCGCACGGGCCTTGTTTGCAGAGCAACCTCAGTTGATTGCACCGGGTGGCAATGCTTACACCAACCGCCGCATGGCTGCTTGCTTGCGCGATATGGAAATCATCTTGCGCTACATTACCTATGCCGTATTCACCGGCGATGGCAGTGTCCTAGATGATCGCTGCTTGAATGGCTTGCGCGAAACCTACCTGGCATTGGGCGTACCGGGCAGTTCTGTGGCAGCAGGCATCAACAAGATGAAGGAATCTGCAACTGCGATCGCCAACAATCCCAATGGTGTGACTCGGGGGGATTGCAGCAGCCTCATGTCTGAATTAGGTGGCTATTTTGATCGGGCAGCCTCAGCAGTAGGCTAAGCCATCCTCTGGCTTCAACTTCGTGCCAATTTCTGAAATCATTTTGCATATTTGCTGAAAGGAATTATCTCCATGAAAACCCCATTAACAGAAGCTGTTGCTGCCGCCGATTCCCAAGGACGTTTCCTCAGTTCTACCGAGATTCAGGTGGCCTTTGGTCGTCTTCGTCAAGCAGCAGCTAGCCTGGATGCTGCCAAAGCATTGGCTTCCAAGGCTCAAAGCTTAGCCGATGGTGCCGCAAATGCGGTCTATCAGAAGTTCCCCTACACCACTTCCATGCAAGGCAATAACTATGCCTCTACCGCAACCGGAAAAGCCAAGTGCGTGAGGGACATCGGCTACTACCTGCGCATGATCACCTACTGCTTGGTTGCAGGCGGTACCGGCCCCATGGATGACTACCTGATCAGCGGTCTGGCTGAAATCAACAGCACCTTTGAACTCTCTCCCAGCTGGTATGTGGAAGCGTTGAAGTATATCAAAGCCAACCATGGTCTCAGTGGCGATGCAGCAGTAGAAGCCAATTCCTACATTGACTATGCCATCAACGCTTTACTCTAAGCGTTGCCTTTGGCCCAGAACAACAAAAGACTGTGAATGCGATCGCATGGACGGTTTTTAGGGGTTCTGGGCTTCATGTTTTAGTAAACCAAAGCAGACCAGTCAATCAACCCACTGCCCCAAGGCTGAGGCATTCTGGACTATCCGAATCTAACGAGCAGGATTTCCAAAAGCTAAAGATCACCAGGGACAGGCTGAGGCTGAGATCAATTCCTATAGAGATTCTCTGGAATATCAAGAAAATTTTGGTGAGTCGATCGTTCCCCATGATCGGGGCGTCGCCACTCAACGGGGACAAAAAACGGTTGGCTTCACTCGCATGTTCCACCTGGATCGAGGCTATGCCAACCGCGATCGCGCCCAGGACAAAAATAAATCCGCCTGGTTAACAACCGATCTAGGACGCCATCTAAGACACCATCAGGCAACCCCGGTGCCAACCTGGGCCGGTCGTTGTCCGGTGCAGTCGGGGGCGATCGCGGTCAGCTGTACCGGATGCGCGTAACGTCAGCAGTCCGGGGGCGCACCCCCAGATTCGGCAAGGAATCAGCGAGGATCTCGTCGCTTATGACCCACTCGACCCCACCCTGCAACGGCTTAACCGAGGGGGCGGTAATCAACATTGCCCCGGTCTGACCCTCAGCAGGTGGCTGAGTCAGGCACACCCGCTACCCTTGATCTCCGCAGCTAGCGTCCAATCTATATTTTTTACCTTAAATAATTCAAGGAGAGTCATTCATGGCTATTACAACCGCAGCCTCCCGCTTGGGAACAACTGCTTTGGGTGACGCTCGCCCGATCGAACTGCGTCAAAACTGGACTCCGGAAGATGCAAAAACCATCATTTGGGCAGTCTACCGTCAAGTGTTAGGCAATGACTACATCATGCAGTCAGAACGGCTGACCAGCTTGGAGTCACTTCTGGCCAATGGCCAATTGACGGTCCGAGAGTTCGTCCGAGCCGTTGCCAAATCAGACTTGTACAAAACCAAGTTCCTCTATCCCCATTTTCAAACCCGCGTAATTGAGTTGAACTTCAAGCATCTCTTGGGCCGGGCACCCTATGCGGAAGCCGAGGTGATTGAGCATCTCGATCGCTACCAAAATGAAGGGTTTGAGGCAGATATTGATTCCTACATCGATTCCGATGAATATACTGCCAAGTTTGGCGACAACATTGTCCCCTACTATCAAGACTTTGTCACCACCGGGGTAGGGCAGCGCACCGTTGGCTTCACACGCTTATTCCGCCTCTATCGTGGCTATGCCAATAGCGATCGCGCCCAGCTTGCGGGAGCCACCTCTCGCCTAGCTACGGATCTCGCTAAAAACAGTGCCTCTGCCGTTATTGCACCTTCCGGTGGCAGTGAAGGCTGGGCCTACCTACCTTCTAAGCAGGGAACTGCACCCGCTCGCGTATTTGGACGCTCCTCGCAGAACTCATCCGATCGCCTCTATCGCATTGAAGTAGCAGGGCTCAGCTTACCTCGCTACCCCAAAGTGCGTCGCAGCAGCAAAGAGTTCATTGTGCCTTACGAACAGCTATCCAATACCCTGCAGCAAATTAACAAACAGGGGGGCAAGATCGCCAGCATCACCCTGGCTCAATAAACCTCGCACCCTCAAACTCGCAATCAAACGCACCCTAGGAGAGCGCCCATTATGTTAGGACAATCTGCCCTGGCTGGAACTGCCAGCTCATCTGCCAATAGCCGCATCTTTGTCTACGAAGTAGAAGGCTTACAGCAAAATGATCAAACGGAAAACAATCGTTATCCTGTGCGAAACAGCAGCACCATTTTGCTGCAAGTTCCCTATAACCGCATGAACCAAGAGATGCGACGCATTAGTCGCTTAGGCGGCAAAATTGTCAGCATTCGAGCGTTGGCTGAAGCGACTGCCTCGGAAACCTAATCGCATCATCTACTAAACATTTCAGGCTCAATTCTTTGGGTGTAGGGCAACCGCCCTACACCCGTTTTTATCGGATCTGCGCCCATAGCGATTACTCTGGCAATACTGGAGCACCCCTAATCCCCCAGGGGTTGATTGCCGAGGGAATAAGACTTACAGAAGAATCAGTTTGATTTCTGCCACAGCTCGCTTAATTTCCAACATCAGCACGCCTTGTTTTGCCTTCTGATCCGCCAGCACTAGAAGAACGGCATCATCGCCACAGCTCGTCAGAACGCCATACCCTTGATTGCCTTCTACATAGATCCGGTCAACGCTACCCCGTGCCAGTTCTTGCCCAATCCGCTCCCCTAAAGAAAGCATGGCAGCCGACATCGCCGATACCCGTTCTTCATCCATCGCTCCCGGCAATGTGGCAGCCAGGGGTAGACCATCCGGAGTCACCAAAGCTGCCCCTTGAACGTCGCTCGTTGAAGTCACAAAATTTTGCAGAACACTACCCAGTTTTTCAGTGTTAATGGCCACGGTAAAATCCCCCTATAAAGACTGCGGTTAACCAAAGCAGGCGGCGAACAGATGCACCGCAACTATCCTAAAACTTCAAACTCAATGACATCGTGGGATCCCCCCCGTAGCACTGACTCCGTTTGCTTACCCCGCAGACGCTTGCCGGTGACTTGCTCCAGCACCCCCTGAACCGCCCCTAGTGTAAAGGTCAGTTTACGGGGAGAACCTTGGGGTTCACCCGCCGAACAAATGGTCTCCCGGCAGTAGACTTGAATCAGTTCTCCAACCTCAACAATCTTGTCCACAATACAAAGCCGGGTTCCCTCTTTGCCCAATGCCGCTTGCAGGAGTGGGATAATCTCTGCATCAGCCACCCCTTTTCCGGTAATTCCCAACTGTTGCGCTACTTGCTTGCCTCGCGTACGACCCGCAGACAGCAAGGCGATCGCCGCTGCCTTCTCCCCCAAAGCTTCTTCCGTGCCAACCACAACGGCCTTGAAACAAATGATGCTACTAAAATCCCCTAACTCAGTACGCAATTGATGGGCAACCGGAACTACACCAGTAGACATAATAAATACCTCGAAAATTTGCAGGACGAATGACTGAAAAAGTAAAGCGAATCAGTACACTCGGTTCTAGTTTGCTAGAAGCCGTTACTTTATGTTGACTTTATAGGTCGCAAAATCTAAACAGCTGAGAGCCAGCTGAATACAAACCGTTACAAGTTAAATAGACAGACAGAGGATTAAACCAGCACCGATCGGTAAAACAGCGGCATCAACACCATGATGCTCGTGTTGATACCCATATTATCCGACGCGCTAGCTTAGCCCGGAATCGCCAGGTGCCATGAGAGTTGTCCGTAGCAGATGACCACTCCATGGTTCCCAGTTAACGCGCTGCGATCGCGCTGCTAACCATCTCGCCCCGCTTCACTCCAGCTTCCAAAGCCTTGACCTATGGAATGAAAAGGTGCCACCTATCACTTGAACTGCCTGATTAGCAGCTTAAATCAGCAGTTTCACTGCCGCAACAGCACCGTGAAAAGTCCTAGGCAGGCTTGCCAGTACCGTTTGAACATCTTGATACCCTTGACTCCAATACAAAGATGCCTCTAGCTTGCCCACACCTGGAACGAATCGATCAACAAAATGGCAAATCTTTGCTCAAGCGCTTCGCCAAGCCCACATCAAGGAGCCCCACGGCGTCTGGC
>DATNOY010000218.1:0-2998 GCA_036703495.1 Coleofasciculaceae cyanobacterium | reverse complement strand
AATAGATATTGATGGGGAGTGATGCCAATTGATTGTTTAAATCGGTGGCTAAAATGTGATTCGCTGATCGTCAGTAATGCAGCCAGATCAGTCAGCTTGATGTCTTGATCGAGGTGTTCATTGATATATTCCACAACTTGCAGAATTTGACGTTCAGATAAACCACGTTCATCAACCATGAAGCGAGATTTAGGTGCAGCGTATTGTCTGAGTAAATGCACTGCCAAAAGATTTACCAAAGATTCAATATAGAGTTTTCCGCCTAAGTTTTCTTGTTTAAGCTCAGCCAACAGCAGCATCCCGATCGCCTCAAGCTGAGAATCACGGGTCTGAAATTCCAGACGTAATTCTAACGGGTCGGTTGTATCGAGCGTCTCTCTGGCAACGCGTTGAATGAACTGCGAGGCAATCCGAATTTGTAAACAACTGTCATCACTCTCCCAACGCGCGAAGTGGGGTGTTTTAACCGGTGTGACCGAAACGTCTCCCTTCGAGTACAATCCCACATGCGTTCTGCCTCCCTTGATTTGCAGCAAGCGAACAGGACGGGGAGCCAAAGACAGACAAACGGTATGGTCTTCTGTGAACTGGTTGCGATCTTCTCCGGGCGGGTGCTGGAATTGCTCAACCAAAACATTGTCCCAACCTTGAGCCTGGCTCGACAGGATGGGTACGTGAGCTGTTTTACCGGGATGGGTGGCGATCGACTTCATACTGCAAACCCAATTCATCTGGTTTCAATTGTAATTACTTTGAGTAACTTGCACCCGGCGATTCAAAAACTGATTGCAGGATTTTGATAGTTTTACAGGAATCTGATAGTTGTGGATGGAGCATTTTTTTAAGCTGAAATGGTGAATACTCGGACTGCCCCTCAAGAACTGAGTGGTCATGGCCTGCTTGAATGACAAAACTAAGCGCTACAGACACACCAGAGATATCACAGTATGAATGTCTTAATTGTTTTCGCACATCCTGAGCCTAGATCATTGAACGGTTCCCTAAAAGATCTGGCGGTATCCGTTCTAACCCAGCAAGGACATGCTGTTCAAGTTTCTGCTCTCTATCAGATGCACTGGAAAGCGATTGCGGATCAGCAAGATTTCCAATGCCTGCAAGGGACTGAACGCTTCAGCTACATTTATGAATCAAAGCATGCTTTTGCTCAGCATACTCAGTCACCTGATATTGAGGCAGAACAAGCGAAATTGTTATGGGCAGATGCCGTCATTTTTCAATTCCCAATGTGGTGGTTCTCCATGCCAGCTATTCTCAAGGGATGGTTTGAACGAGTTTACGCTTACGGGCTAGCCTATGGCGTTGGCTTGCATGAGGGCACTCGTTGGGGCGATCGCTATGGAGAAGGCAACCTAATGGGACGACGAGCCATGCTTTCGATTACAGTCGGCGGTCGATTACCACACTACACAGAGCGAGGCGTCAATGGCGCAATGGAAGATTTGCTATTTCCCATTCAGCATGGCATGCTTTGGTATCCCGGCATGGATGTACTGCCACCCTTTGTCGTTTATCAAGCTGATCGTCTAACGCCTGAGCAGTATGATGTCATTGCTCGTGACTATCAACAGCGCATCGAAAATCTGTTTGATCAATCTCCGCTTCCCTATCGCAGTCAGAACGGTGGACACTACGACGATCAACAGGTCTTGAGACCAGAGTTTGGGGCTAACCAAAGCGGAGTACGGTTACACCTGCTTCAACCGGGAGAGACAACTGACAAACGGCCCCTATCTCAAAAACTGATGAGCTAGCCATACTGCCGCATTCATTTGGCATTTTACCTTTAGGGACTTGTTTTTTTAGCTTCTTAGTTGTGTTCGTTCAGCAAAGGAGAAAATTATGAAAATTGGCATTGTGGGAACGGGCAATATGGGGCGATCGCTGGGTCTGGTGTGGGCTGAACACGGACACGATGTTTTCTTCGGTGCTCGTAATTTAGAAAAGGCAAAAGCCGCAGCAGAGCGATCGCCCAATCCGGGTCAGTATGGGACAAATCAAGCGGCGGCGGAGTTTGGGGAGGTGATCTATTACAATCCTCGCGATACGCATCCTCAAATGGTTCTCACCGATAGTTCTGTGCTGGATGGCAAAATTGTGATTGATTCAAACAACGGTTCCATTCCTGAGAACTATGCCTATGAACCTATCGTTGTTTCACATTCTGAGCAGTTACAACAGCAGATTCCGAATGCCAGAGTTGTAAAGGCATTTAATACCATGCCGCAGGAAGTTTTTGAGGTTGCACCGGAGACATTACCAATCTACAACGTTGCCTGTTTCATTGCTGGAGATGATGCCACGGCTCGTCAAACCCTGGCACAACTAGCGCGTGATATCGGGTTTGACCCCATTGATTGTGGGTTACTGCGTCAAGCCCGCTTGCTGGAAAGTGCAGGCGATTTAATTCGGCTGATCGTGGGCACCCGTCAAGACTTTGGTGCAACTTTCTCAATTCTGTCGATTCCCATTCCGGAAGCAAAACGACTCGGTGGGCGGCAGGCATCCAATTTAACCTGATCCGATCGATGCTGGTGGGGAAAGCTGTATCACAACGATATCAGCCTTCCCCACTCTCTTTTGCTCCCGCAGTTAGGCTGCTGTTCGGAGCAAAATTTTGCCAATGGATGCGCGGTTTTCTAAGCGCTGATGCGCTTCTGCTGCGTCTTGCAAGGGCAACACGGAGTCAATATGTAACGTTAACCAACCGTCCCGGATTCCTGCCATCACATCATTGGCTCGTCGGAGCAACGCTTCGCGGGTGGCGATCGCATTCACAATCGTACCCCCTGCAATTTTGAGCGATCGCGCAATCAAAGCAGTCGGGACAACGGCTTCTGGCAGTCCGCTCGACCATCCATAACACACAACCGTTCCCTGAATCGCTGCCGCGTCGAGGCTATCCGCAAACGTGGTTCGTCCCACTCCATCCAGGATGAGATCGGCACCACGCCCTGCGGTCAGGCGTTTGGTTTCAGCT
>DATNOY010000217.1:0-2106 GCA_036703495.1 Coleofasciculaceae cyanobacterium | reverse complement strand
CGAATTCCCATTGACTGATGTTGGCTCACCAGACTGCCTAAGGTCTGCACATCGGCTTCACCGACCAAAATGTAGTAGCCGCAGGGATTGAAGCCTGATTCGTAGCCGCCATAGCGCTCCGAAAAGTGATGAAATCGCTGCAGCGACTGATGCGCCAGTTGAGCCAGAGTTGGATGGGTATAATGCGTGCGGATGATGCCAATGCCTTTGCCAGATGCCCCATTGGCTAAGTCTTGCTTTTCTAGAAGCAAAATTTTTCCAGCCTGCTTTTCTGCCAGGTGAAGCGCGATCGCTGCTCCCATGCAGCCGCCGCCAATCACGACAATATCTGCTGTTTCCGTCATAGAGTTCTGCTATTTCCACATACCACCTTTATGGAACTTACAGAAATCTGCTCGGATAGGAGGTATACAGCCATACAGGCTTGTTATGACAAGCCTCACAAAGGGGTTTTGTCTAGAAATCTGCCACAAATTCATCCAAAGTCAGCAAGATCTCGCCATGGTCTGGAACCCAAGCTAGCCAGCGATCGTCTGGCATTTCGCAGAGGAGCCGAGCTTCATCAAAGCTGTAGACGGTAGGTGGGTATAGCAATTTCACCCAAGTTCCAGGTTCTAGCTGAGCGCTAGGAAAGTGGGGCAGTCTACAAAACTTTCCCCATTCATAGCCATTGACGGCATCTGCGGATTGCCAAGTCCGAGCATTAGATTCTAATTTCATAACCCTGTCCTAGTGAAGCGAAACGGCTGCCTCTGGAAGCGAAGTTGCAAAGTGAAGTTACAAACTTTCGTCTTAAAGCAGCGGTATAAAAATCAATTCTGTAGTTTATGCTACAAAAAAACAGCGGCAAAATCCTAGCCTGTTTTAGAACTTTACAATGCTGCTTTGGGGTAGCTGAGGAGCTAGCCGAGGGTGAGACTACCTATGCGATCGCCCCATCTCCTGACGTATCCTCATAGAGCAGGGTTCAGCCAACTTAGGTGCGATTGCTATGCCAAAACTTCAGGCGGTTCAAATTGACGAAGATACGATTATCTATGTAGAAGCGGAAGATGATGTTGAGATTCCAGCGGTGGCTGAGGAACCGGAAGAACAGCAGCGGGGTGGCGGTAAGGGTTGGGATGATCAGGGCAGCGTGGCCCAAATTGCCCGCAGCTTCGAGCAAATTCAAAGCACCATTAAGGTCTATACCAAGTACACGCTGAATGCCTTTAAAGATGCAGCATTAGCAGATGTACAAAAGGTAACACTGGAGTTTGGGGTGAATGTGGGTGGTGAAACGGGTGTGCCTTACGTAGCTAAAGGAACCGTTGGCTGTAATGTCAAAATTGTTGTAGAGTGTGCCTTTCCCCAGCGGCAAGTGGCTGCGGCCCAACGGCAGGTTTCGGCAGTTCCGGGCGTTCCGCGTCCACCCGGTCTGCCCGCCAATCCACCCGCCAATCCATAATCTGGCAGTCTGCCTACTTGCCCATCTCTGCTTTATTGCTAGGGTCAGTGCAAATTATCGATGTAATGAATATAGTGCTTGATATGCGATCGCCTAAGGATATCCTATGAACTCGCTAGACTTGGCTTTCATGTCTGCTATAGATCAAGCTCGGCTGATTCGCCGTCAGGAAGTGTCGCCGCTGGAGTTGACGCAGCTTTACCTGAATCGAATTCAGCAGCTTGATCCGCAACTCGGCAGTTTTTATACAGTGACAGCTGAGCAGGCGCTGACTGATGCTAAAGCCAAAACAGAGCAACTGGCGATCGCTAGCGATCTTCCTCCCTTTTGGGGGGTCCCCATCTCGATCAAAGATTTGAGCGCAGTCGCGGGGGTACGCTGTACTTACGGCAACAAGGCCATGCTGAACCATGTCTCTAGCTACGACGATGGCGTTGTGGCTCGGATTAAAGCGGCAGGCTTTGTGATTCTCGGCAAAACTGCTACCTCCGAAATGGGGTCTTTGCCCTACACAGAGGTGGAGGCATTTCCCCCAGCTCGCAATCCCTGGAACCTCGCCTATACGCCAGGTGGATCCAGCGGCGGGGCGGCAGCCTCTGTGGCAGCGGGTTTCTCGGCTGTGGCGCATGGCTCGGATGGGGGCGGCTCGATCCGGGGTC
>DATNOY010000216.1:0-3383 GCA_036703495.1 Coleofasciculaceae cyanobacterium | reverse complement strand
AGGCGTGGCGGTTGCTGCCATTGCCGCTAGCGAACCAGAGTCTGATCCAGTCTGTAAGCCAAAGAACAGGGCAGTGCTGAGGACAATAGCCACCATTGCAATTGCCAAGTTACGAAGCCGGGTTGCCAGTTCAGGGGCAGGCGGCGTAGGCTGAGGAGCGGAATCTGGCAAATTTGCAGTCATAGGATTACAAGCCGTTTTTAATCAGGTTTCTTAGAATTGAAAGAACTCAATGGAGCTCTATCCTTAGTTTACAAAGATTGCCGTCCGGTCGTAGAGATTTCCCCCTGTGAAGAAACGCGTTACTCTGACCTTCCCCAAGCGATCGGTGCATATGCCTGTCACCTATCGATTGGCCAAAGATTTTAATGTCGCGGCAAATATTATCCGAGCCCAAGTGACGCCCAACCAAGTCGGCACCTTAGTGGTCGAGCTATCGGGAGATATTGATCAACTGGATGCCGCCCTAGACTGGATGCGATCGCAGGATATTGGCATTTCCCTGGCCAGTCGCGAGATTGTGATTGACGAAGACTTGTGTGTGCACTGTGGTCTTTGTACAGGCGTCTGTCCGACTACAGCCCTGAGTCTCGATCCCCAAACCTTCCGGCTCAACTTTACGCGATCGCGCTGTGTCGTTTGCGAGCAATGCATTCCAACCTGTCCCGTACAGGCAATTTCTACGAATCTCTGACGCTAGCGATCGCATCTATAGAGATATGCTTGCAGAGATGGTAGGGTAGTCAGTGCTAAGGGAACACCGACGATCGGGTTTCCAATGATTAAGCGTAGCCTAAGCTACAAACCTAACCGGATTAACGGTGGTAGAAACATTCAGATTGCTCAAGCCCATGAGCACACATAATTTAGGGAGTGACGGAGTCAATGAAAAAAGTTGAGGCAATTATTCGCCCCTTTAAGCTCGATGAAGTGAAGATCGCGCTAGTCAATGCAGGCATCGTTGGCATGACTGTCTCGGAAGTTCGAGGCTTTGGGCGGCAGAAAGGTCAAACTGAGCGCTACCGGGGTTCAGAATATACGGTTGAGTTTTTGCAAAAGCTCAAAATCGAGATCGTTGTAGAAGACGACCAGCTTGATATGGTGGTGGATAAAGTAATTGCGGCTGCCCGCACGGGTGAAATTGGGGATGGCAAAATCTTCGTCAGCCCCGTCGAGCAAATCATCCGCATCCGCACGGGCGAGAAGAACCAGGAAGCTATTTAAACCACAATAAGGCTAGTCCATTATCAGAATACAGTTCAATCGTTCATTGCCAGAACACTGTAGGGACGCAAGGCTATGCGCCCAGAATTGTATCTCTGCGGCACGATTAGAAACTGCGTTCAGCCAGTGTAAAGGTTAGCTCGATAAATCTTTACAGCAAATGCTTTTTTAGAGACGCGATAAGCCGCGCTTCATAGCATTTTCCACCCTATAGAATGTGGGGCGATGCCCTCAGCCAGGGGTTCCACCCACCTTGTCTGTACTGGAACGGTATGGGAAAAGCTATAGAGCAACCTTAAGATCAGTCTCCAGAAAAGTGAGAACGGGGTAGGGGGAGGTAATGCTTCCCTCTACCCCGTTCTCGTCCGTGATTTGAGTCGTCCTTTAGTTAATCATCTCTTCCATCGCTCCTTGCAAATCCTGCGTTAAGCTGGCAACAGCCTGCCGACGATTGATGGTGTAGTCTCCCCAGCGCTCCCGGATCGAGAGAGGTTTCCCGATCGTCAGCTGTGCCCGCTGCCGTCCTAATCGAAGACGAACAGGATATGTTTTGCCTTTAATCTTGCTCACTGTGTCATGGAGCAACAGCAATGTCTCGGCAAAGCGCTCGGCTGTGGGTTTTTCTAAAATGTAGTGCCCTGTAACGCTAACAAAGCTTTCGACTAAACGCATGTGCCACAGCCGCAGACTTGCTTCTTCAGCAATCCGATCGGCTAAGCCTCGATCTACCGGCGATAACGCTTCCAACTCCTTCAGGTCTTCTCGAAAGATCCGATCCCAGCCTGCTTGTTCTAAGCGGCGACAGCGATCGGCGACATTGCCTTTGGGCGGAACGCTAAAATACTCTTCTGCAACTGATAAACTGGCATTCAGCAGAGCTTTCAAGCGTTTGGAGAGCATCAGGTTAGCGGGTGGCATACCCGATTCCTCCTCGGTCGCTTCACCCGCAAGCACTTTCAAATTTTGGTGATAAAACTTGCTATAAAACTGTTCCATAGAACTGAGCAAATGCTCCCCTAGCCGCATCAATCGCTTGTAGAGCAAGATCTGCTGAGGATCAGGCAGCTGTTTTAGCAGCAATTCGTGCTTATCAACGTCTAAGATGTCAGGATCTCGTTCATCAATAGGAGGCAAGCCACAATCGGCTTCTAGGTGGCTGAGGACATGCTCAATCGCTTCCCAAGGCGGAGAGACGTAGCGATACTGGATCCCCACTGGCACAATCCAGACTGCTTCGGGGCGATCGGCTTTGAGCAAATCCTCCACACACCAAAAACCCAGTTGTGCAATTCCTGGTTCCATCGGACTGACAATGCCGCTATGTCCATTGGTCGCCCCTTCGGGAGCTGCCGCAATGGGAAAACGGCCCGCCACAAAAATTTCTCGGGCCGATCGCAGACCCAACAGATCTAACTTCCCCCGTCGAATGGGCGTACAGCCCATATTTTTCAGCAGCCAGCCCACGGGTTTGCCAGCCCACAGGGGAATACCGCGATCATAGATAAAATGGGCATGGAGCGGAACCTGAAGCCGAATTCCCTGCCGCTGCGCAAACCGAGATAAATCGCGATCGAGCATGTGGAATAAGCAGAAGGGATCATTGGTGCTGGGATGCCGAAACGCCAGCATGAAGCGCAGTTCTCCCGCTTGAAACCGACGATAGCACTCCGCCAAAGTCTCCAGATGATTCACCTGAACATCTACAATCCGGGCTCGCCAGCGCATCCAAAACGGCAGCACAACTTCGGCACAGCGATAGACGACTGGGTTAAATGAAGGGGGAACAAACTCTAGGGGAGGTTGGGCATGAATCAGCTTTGGCACAGCAAATAGCTCCTGAACACAGGCTTCACTACCTTATCCCACTCCTGCCAGAAATCTCGCTAGTCAGTACTAGAGAGGATGCTTATTTTTTTGGAAAGGTGCGCTGCGCCTTTTTTCAAAAAATAAACACCATTTTTGCCACACCACGCATTGTCCGTCGCCAAACAAGTCACCAAACAAGTCGCTAAACAATTTGAAACAAGAAGGTCACTTTATCACCCTTTCCTAAGGCAATGCGATCGCCCGGCCGGAGGCGATGCCGATTGCCGCTCGGCAAAGGAGAATTGTTAATGTAGGTGCCATTGGAGCTGCCGACATCTTCAATGTAATAGACA
>DATNOY010000215.1:0-6041 GCA_036703495.1 Coleofasciculaceae cyanobacterium | reverse complement strand
ACCTTGGCCACCTTAGCCGGAATCGCATTCATGATCACCGTGCTGGGATAAGCGGCCCGCCCACCCGGAATGTAAAGCCCTGCCCGATCAACGGGGGTATAACGTTTTCCCAACACAATCTCTCGATCGCCAAACTGCACCCAGCTTTTGGGAATCCGCTGCCGATGGAAGGCCTCAACCTGACGGCAGGCCAGCCGAATGGCGTCCAGCAAGCCTTGAGAAACCTGGTGGTACGCTGCCTCCAGCTCGGAACCAGTGACTCTGAGTTCCTCAGGTTTTAAGACAATTTGATCGTACTCTTCGGTGTAATGAATGACCGCCCGATCGCCTTGCCGCTTTACGGCTTGCAAAACTTCCCGCACCGTTGCCTCTTTGTGGACAACCTGGTCATCGTGGGTGCGATCGCAAATTCGCCGTAGTTCGGTAAGTGCCTCAGCCCGCTGAGTAATAATTCGCAGCATCGCCACATTTCAGTTGAGAAACGCCAGTCCAAGATTGAACCATTGAGTACAGGTCGGTTCTAGCCAACCTGACAGACTTCAACCTGTGATTTCTATAGCTTAACCTGGATTTTTGGTGGATTCGTGAAGATGCCAAGAGAGTTTATCTAGCATTTTCTCGGCATCATTCGCTAAGATAATGAATCGCGCTAGTATTTTCTTCAAAACCCTAAAACTTAAGACGGTAGCTGTGGCAAACATTAAGTCGGCAATTAAACGAGTCCAAATTGCAGAGCGCAACCGCCTGCAAAATAAATCCTATAAGTCAGCTGTTAAAACGTTGACGAAACGGTATCTTACGGCAGTGGATGCCTATGTAACCGCTCCTTCACCCGAAGCAGAGCAGGAAGTTCAGCAACGCATGGCAGCGGCCTACAGCAAAATTGACAAGGCTATTAAGTGTGGGGTGATCCATCCCAACAACGGTTCCCGGAAGAAGTCTCGCTTGGCAAAAGTATTGAAAGCCAAGCAAGCGTCGTTGACAGCCGCAGAATAATTGGGTGCGGGGTTAGCCGTTCACCGGTTCTCTGGTTAAAGCTAGCAGAACTGGCGAGGGATCGTTAACCGTTACTAACAAATTCATTCTGTGAACGCTGGGAAGCTTCACTTTAAACGTCATGCCAGATGTTCTGCTCGTTGACACCCATGTGCATCTCAACTTCGAGAACTTTCAAGCAGATCTAGAAACCGTCGCCCAAAATTGGCGGCAGGCAGGGGTGGTACGCTTAGTTCACTCGTGCGTCGAGCCTGGAGAATTTGCCGCCATCCAGGCGATCGCTAATCGCTTTCCAGAGATTTCTTTTGCGGTAGGTCTGCATCCGTTAGATGCTGACCAGTGGTCGGCTAGTTCGGCTCAGCAAATTTTGTCTCTGGCTCAGTCGGATCGGCGGGTGGTGGCGATCGGTGAAATGGGCTTGGACTTTTTCAAGGCTGGAAACTGGGATCAGCAGAAGGCTGTGTTTTTAGCTCAGCTAGAAATCGCGCATCAGCTGGCTTTACCAGTGATTATTCACTGCCGAGATGCTGCGGCTGACATGGTTGAGTTGCTGCAGCTGTTTTTTCAGGAGCGGGGAGCAGTTCAAGGGGTGATGCACTGCTGGAGCGGCACTCCTGAAGAGACTCAACGGTTTTTGGATTTGGGGTTTTACATTAGCTTCAGCGGTATCGTTACGTTCAAGAATGCAACTCAGGTGCAAGCCTCTGCCCAACTGGTGCCAAGCGATCGCCTGCTGATTGAAACGGATTGTCCCTTTCTGTCGCCAGTTCCTAAACGTGGAGAGCGCCGAAATCAGCCTGCCTACGTGCGTTATGTGGCTGAGCAAGTGGCGCAACTGCGCCAAATTCCATTAGAGACCCTGGCTACTCAGACCACCGACAATGCCTGCAGATTGTTCAATTTATCGTTACCGAAAGCTGCAGAGGTTGCTGGCTCTGCTCTTAATTTAGAGGCATCCTCAGTTTCCCTAAACTTAGGGAAAAAGACATGAGTTCACTTAGCTAGCCGATTAAATTGCTGATTATTCAACTCGCAATACAACAACACAAATTAAAAAGCCTGCGCCATAATGATAAAAGTGAGACTTATAGATACTTTGGAAGTGCTGGTTTGTGAGGTTCACTCTCGTATGGGCTGCTTTTAGTCAAGCAGGCTTGGCTACTTCATTTCTATAGTTAGGTTGACACAGCTTATTGTTTAAGTTAAGATCACCACTGCCCTACCTGCCTCTGCAACACATTGCAACTATTGGAATTTCCCCTAAACAATTACTCAAGTTACTTTTTCCAGGCTTTACTGACCAAACTTTACAAGACAACTGAAATGTGTTCAGTCTTCATGATTTGAGGACTGAAGTTTTTTCGTCAATATATATCTGAATGCTGTATTGCTGGGGCTAATCCCCTAAGCGCGATCGACTTGAGGAGACGCATGAGTAACCTAACCCAATCCGCACCTGTCTTTACACTACCTGATCTGGTAGAAATTCAGCGGGCAAGCTTCCGCTGGTTTTTAGAAGAGGGGTTAATTGAAGAACTTGATAGTTTTTCACCCATCACAGACTACACGGGCAAGCTGGAACTCCACTTTTTGGGGAAAGACTACAAGCTCAGACGACCCAAGTACGATGTCGATGAGGCCAAGCGTCGAGACAGCACCTATGCGGTGCAAATGTATGTCCCTACTCGACTCATCAATAAAGAGACTGGGGAAATTAAAGAGCAGGAAGTCTTCATTGGTGATTTGCCATTGATGACCGATCGGGGAACCTTCATTATCAATGGTGCCGAGCGCGTTATCGTTAACCAGATTGTGCGCAGTCCTGGGGTTTACTACAAGAAGGAAATTGATAAGAACGGTCGCAGTGCCTTTAATGCCAGCTTGATCCCCAACCGGGGGGCATGGCTGAAGTTTGAAACGGACAAGAATGATCTGGTTTGGGTGCGGATCGATAAGACCCGCAAACTGTCGGCACAGGTTTTGCTGAAGGCTCTGGGTCTGAGCGATGGTGAAATCTTTGATGCGCTGCGTCATCCAGAATACTTTCAGAAAACGATCGAGAAAGAAGGGCAGTTCAGCGAAGAAGAAGCGCTCATGGAGCTTTATCGCAAGCTGCGTCCGGGTGAGCCTCCAACTGTGTCGGGGGGGCAACAGCTTTTAGACTCGCGCTTCTTTGATCCCAAGCGCTACGACTTGGGTAAAGTCGGTCGGTACAAGTTAAACAAAAAGCTGCGGCTGAATGTGCCTGAAGCGACCCGCATCCTGACGGCGCAAGACATTCTAGCAGCCGTTGACTACTTGATTAACCTAGAGTTTGATATCGGCAGCATCGACGATATTGACCACTTGGGCAATCGTCGGGTGCGATCGGTAGGCGAACTTCTGCAAAACCAGGTGCGGGTTGGGCTGAACCGGTTGGAGCGGATCATTCGGGAAAGAATGACCGTTTCTGATGCCGACTCTTTAACGCCAGCATCCTTGGTAAACCCTAAGCCTTTGGTGGCTGCTATTAAGGAGTTCTTTGGCTCCTCACAGCTCTCCCAATTCATGGATCAGACAAATCCCTTGGCAGAGCTGACCCACAAACGCCGTCTCAGTGCCTTGGGTCCTGGTGGATTAACTCGGGAACGGGCCGGGTTTGCCGTCCGAGATATTCATCCCTCGCACTATGGACGAATTTGCCCAATTGAAACGCCAGAAGGTCCCAACGCGGGTTTGATTGGCTCCTTGGCAACCCATGCTCGGGTCAATGCCTACGGCTTCATTGAGACACCGTTCTTCAAGGTAGAAAATGGACGGGTCTTGAAGGATCAAGCTCCGCTATATATGACTGCCGATGAAGAGGACGATCTGCGGGTTGCTGCGGGTGACGTATCGGTCGATGAAAATCACTACCTTTTAGGTGAAGTCGTTCCGGTTCGGTATCGCCAAGAGTTCACCACCACTACCCCAACTGAAGTGGATTATGTGGCAGTTTCGCCCGTACAAATTATCTCTGTGGCAACTTCGCTGATTCCATTCCTGGAACATGATGATGCTAACCGAGCGCTGATGGGATCGAACATGCAACGTCAGGCTGTGCCGCTGCTGCGTCCGGAGCGTCCGCTTGTGGGCACAGGGCTAGAAGCTCAGGCTGCTCGTGACTCGGGGATGGTGATCGTCAGCCGCATTGATGGTGAAGTGGTACATGTGGATGCTAACCGGATTCGTGTTCGGGGAGCCAATGGTAAAGAGGTTGACCACATCCTTCAGAAGTACAATCGCTCTAACCAAGATACCTGCTTAAACCAACGCCCTATCGTGTTTTCAGGCGATCGCGTGGTGGCAGGTCAAATCCTGGCAGATGGTTCGGCTACGGAGGGTGGCGAGATTGCTCTGGGTCAGAATGTCCTAGTCACTTATATGCCTTGGGAAGGCTATAACTACGAAGATGCCATCCTGATCAGTGAGCGTCTGGTCTATGACGATGTCTACACCTCTATCCACATTGAGAAGTACGAAATTGAGGCTCGCCAAACCAAGCTAGGGCCGGAAGAGATTACTCGCGAAATTCCTAACGTCGGTGAAGATGCCTTACGGCAGCTAGACGAAACGGGCATCATTCGCATTGGAGCCTGGGTTGAGAGCGGTGACATCTTGGTGGGTAAGGTAACGCCGAAGGGTGAATCTGACCAGCCGCCCGAAGAAAAGCTGCTGCGGGCCATCTTTGGCGAAAAGGCTAGAGATGTGCGGGATAACTCTTTGCGGGTTCCCAACGGTGAGAAAGGCCGTGTGGTAGATGTGCGGGTGTTCACGCGGGAACAGGGGGACGAATTGCCACCTGGAGCCAACATGGTGGTGCGGGTCTACGTGGCCCAAAAGCGCAAGATCCAGGTGGGCGACAAAATGGCGGGACGGCATGGCAATAAGGGGATCATCTCCCGGATTTTGCCCAAAGAAGATATGCCTTACCTGCCGGATGGCACCCCTGTTGACATTGTGCTGAACCCCTTGGGTGTGCCTTCTCGGATGAACGTGGGTCAGGTATTTGAGTGTCTCCTGGGTTGGGCAGGTCATAACCTAGGGGTTCGCTTCAAGATGATCCCGTTTGACGAAATGTATGGCGAAGAAGCCTCTCGTTTGACCACTCATGCCAAGATTGCAGAGGCGCGAGAAAAAACGGGTCAAGACTGGGTGTTCAACCCCGACAACCCTGGAAAAATTCAGGTGTATGACGGTCGGACTGGGGAACCGTTCGATCGCCCTGTAACCGTCGGCAAAGCCTACATGCTGAAGCTGGTTCACCTGGTAGATGACAAGATCCATGCTCGCTCCACAGGGCCCTACTCGCTGGTGACTCAGCAGCCGCTAGGGGGTAAAGCCCAGCAGGGAGGTCAGCGGTTCGGAGAAATGGAAGTGTGGGCCTTGGAAGCCTTCGGGGCTGCCTATATTCTCCAAGAGCTGTTGACGGTGAAGTCAGACGATATGCAGGGTCGCAATGAGGCACTGAATGCGATCGTTAAAGGTAAAGCAATTCCTCGACCTGGAACCCCTGAATCCTTCAAGGTGTTGATGCGCGAACTTCAGTCGCTCTGTTTAGACATTGCAGCCCATAAGCTGCAAACCCAGGAGGATGGTACAAGTCGCGATATTGAGATTGATTTGATGGCAGATGTGGGCAACCGTCGCACCCCATCTCGACCCACCTATGAATCTATCTCTCGCGATGAGATGGAAGAAGTCGAAGACTAGCAGTTGATCACTCGCCATTGGCGATCGGTTGGAGCCTAGCAGCAGGCGTTCGCTCGTCATCCAGCATGAGCAGCGCCTGCAGCCAAGGGAAAACGGTTCGCCAACCGCCAGTGGTGAGTTTACTGATGCTGAATGATACCTGCCAGGAGAAAGAGGGAGTAACTTTCGATGCCTAAGCTAGAGCAGCGGTTTGACTACGTAAAAATTGGTCTGGCATCTCCAGAACGAATTCGTCAGTGGGGAGAAAGAACGCTTCCCAATGGCATGGTGGTGGGTGAAGTCACCAAGCCAGAAACCATTAACTACCGGACACT
>DATNOY010000214.1:0-10221 GCA_036703495.1 Coleofasciculaceae cyanobacterium | reverse complement strand
TCCAGAATTGGCCAAGCTTGCCGATGTTGCGGTCAAAATTCCGCTGGCGGTAGGTGTGGAATCTTTGAATGTGGCGATCGCCTCGGCGTTGATGTTGTATGAGGCCCAACGCCAGCGGAGTTTATAAGGGGAAGAGATGGGGAATGGAGCCCTGTGCTTCCCTATTCCTGATCCCCCTGATCCTCTGAAATGGGTAGTTCTCAATCAGGGAATGATTTTTTGTTGCATAGGCTTAGCCTACGCAACAAAAATCATTTCTTAAATATCACTACCTTGAATAAACTGCTCAATGTCAGCGGCGGCAGCTTCCAGGGCTGTTATGTCTAGTGACGATGGAGAGGCGGTCTGCTGGGGAGAGGCAGGGGCATGATCGCTAGGTTCTACAGCGGCTTCAGATGGCTGCAAGGTTTCCTCTAGCTGACCTAGCGACTGCAGAAACGATTGGGCAGCGGCACGGCGCAGGTCTCGCTGGTTCTGATCCATTTCAATTTGCCTGAGATTTCAATGGGACGAAGATCATCTTGCCTAAGATCATCAACCTTAGAGTTCCCGCGAGCCGGATGATTGCCTCATCGTCAAAGCATGAACTCAAACCTCTGGCGATTTACAGCGCTTTGCGCTTAATCAAGTGTGGGTTATTTTTTAGAAGCCGCGCTCTGCGCGGCTTCTAAAAAATAACTGGGGCTGACGCCATTGAGAATTTCTGTAAGGGCGATTTAAGCGGTTGACTTACGTTGACTTACAAAGACTTCACGGGGTTAGAAGAGTTGACGATGAAATTCTCATAACAGTTGTCTAATGCCCCCTTCACCGTCGAGAATTGAACAAGGCGATTACCCATAGGGAGACTGAAGTGAGTCACGGATTGGATTATGACTTGGTGATTGTGGGTGCTGGCGTAGGCGGGCATGGAGCCGCGCTGCATGCCGTCAGCTGTGGGCTAAAGACGGCAATCGTCGAAGCGGGCGATATGGGCGGAACCTGCGTCAACCGAGGCTGCATTCCCTCCAAGGCGCTGCTGGCCGCCTCTGGGCGCGTGCGAGAACTCCGCGATGCCGCACACCTCAAGGCATTGGGGATTCAGGTGGGGGATGTGGCGTTTGAACGACAAGCGATCGCCGATCATGCAGCCAGTATTGTCAATAAACAGCGGGACGGGTTGATTGGTAGCCTCAAGCGAATTGGGGTAGAGATTATTTACGGTAGAGCCAAGCTAGCAGGCTCGCAGAAGTTGAGTATTGCGACGGCTGATGGCGAGAAAACGATCACGGCGCAAGATATCATCCTGGCTCCTGGATCCGTTCCCTTCGTGCCGCCAGGAGCCAAGATTGACGGCAAGACGGTTTTTACCAGCGATGATGCCATCAAGCTGGAGTCTTTGCCGAACTGGATTGCCATTGTCGGCAGCGGCTACATTGGGCTGGAATTTGCCGATGTTTACACGGCACTGGGCTGTGAGGTGACAATCATTGAAGCGCTGGATCAGCTGATGCCAGGGTTTGATCCAGATATTGCCAAGATTGCTCAGCGGGTGCTGCTAACTCCCCGGGATATTGAAACCAAAGCAGGCGTCCTGGCAAAAACGGTGACGCCAGGTTCTCCGGTTGTGATTGAGCTGGCCGATGCCAAAACCAAAGAAACGATCGAGGTGCTTGAGGTGGATGCTTGCTTGATTGCCACGGGGCGCATTCCGGCGACGCAAGATTTGGGTTTGGAATCGGTGGGGGCAACCCTTGATCGCCGAGGTTTTATTCCCGTCAATGATCAGATGGCTGTGTTGGTAGAGGGCGAACCTGTACCGCATTTGTGGGCGATCGGGGATGCCACAGGCAAGATGATGCTGGCCCATGCGGCTTCGGCTCAGGGGATGGCCACGGTGGAGAATATTTGCGGTCGTCCTCGCGCAATGGACTATCGCAGTATTCCGGCTGCTGCCTTTACGCACCCTGAAGTGAGCTTTGTGGGCTTGACCGAACCGGCAGCCCTAGAGCTAGCCAAAGCAGAAGGCTTTGAGGTTGCTACGGTGCGCTCTTACTTCAAGGGCAATGCCAAGGCGATCGCCGAAGGTGAAACGGATGGATTGGCTAAGCTGATCTATCGCAAAGATACAGGTGAAGTCTTGGGGGTTCACATCATCGGGCTGCATGCCGCCGACTTAATTCAGGAAGCAGCCAACGCCATTGCTGAACGGCGATCTGTTCAGGAACTAGCCTATTTCGTTCACACCCATCCGACGCTTTCTGAAGTGCTGGATGAAGCCTATAAGCGGGCGATCGGCAGCACTGGACACTAATCCATCCGGTGTAATGGGAGAATTGTTTTTTCTATGCCTTGCGTAGAAAAAACAATTCCCCTAACCTGGCTTAAAACACGCGCGAGTCATCAGGATACAAAACATACCGCTCATGCAAATCCGTCGTCGTCCTCCTAACCCTGCCATTGCTGTCGAGTATCTGCAGTACCAAGTCAAAGTGCCGGATGCTGAACCTCGCAATATTTTGGAGGAAATTGTTTGGCAAAAAGAAAAAGAAGTTGATCAACTGCGGGAGCGGACGCCGCTTTTGGATCTACAGAAGCAAGTGCTAGATGCCGCTGCCCCTCGCGATTTTGTTGCAGCGCTCCGGCAAGGCAAAACTCAGCCAGCCTTGATTGCTGAAGTTAAAAAAGCGTCGCCAAGCAAAGGGGTGATCCGGGCTGACTTTGACCCGGTCGCGATCGCTCAGTCCTATGAGCAAGCGGGAGCGGCTTGTATCTCTGTTCTCACAGATGAAAAGTTCTTCCAGGGTAGCTTCGAGAATTTGCGGCGGGTGCGTGCGGCTGTGAATACGCCGTTGCTCTGCAAAGATTTCTTAATTTACCCCTATCAGATCTACCTGGCTCGGATCCATGGTGCTGATGCCATTCTTTTGATTGCGGCGATTCTTCCCGACACTGACCTGCAATATTTCCTGAAAATTGCTAAAGCCCTGGGCATGGCGGCCCTGGTGGAAGTGCATACGCTAGAGGAACTCGATCGGGTACTGACGCTATCAGGCGTGACGCTAGTCGGCATTAATAACCGCAACCTAGAAGACTTTTCGGTGGATGTGCAAACCACTTGCGATTTGTTGGTGGCTCGGGCAGAACCGCTGCGCGAACGGAACATCTTGGTTGTGAGTGAGTCGGGTTTGCACAGCGCCGCTGACTTACAGCGGGTGCAGCAGGCGGGGGTTGAAGCTGTGCTGATTGGCGAGTCCTTGGTCAAGCAGCCTGATCCCGGAGCAGCGATCGCCGCTTTATTCGCTGGCTGAGTTCTGCTAAGTTTTGTTGCCCAAGTTCAGGCTTGGGCGGTGCTGATTCCTGGCTGATTGAGCTGAATGCTTGGTGCATCTGGAAACTCGTGCTTAGATTAAGTCAATCCCTTTGAATCCCAGGCTGCATGGATCCCATTCCTCTTCCTTCTCATATTCACTACGAACTGCTCCTGCAATTGCTCGAACGCCAAACGGCACATGCAGTCGGGCGTAAATCTCCGCAGCAGGAGCAGGTTCATGAACTAATTAGTACACTCCGCAAAGCCTTAACGCAGCAAAAGCATCTGGAAGACAGCTGCCAGCGAGCTAATATTCCTGTGGATTATCGTTGGTCGCTCAATCAAGCGGTGCCTAGCCCCATTCCACAGCCTGATCCACTCAATCCCGCTAAGTAAGCAGCGTTGTATTCTGGCAGCTTTTGTAAGTCTGCTCAGGCTAGTTCTGGGCAGGGGAGGGGGTGGAAAATTCTGCTTCACACCAGAGGCAGGATGGCTATGGTGGAGGCAATACGTCGTTTTAGAGCGTTGTTAAACTGTTGCTAAACTATGGCTATTCAGGATGGGTCTGGATTTTGGAACCCGGTTACTGCTGGTAATCAGGGTGGATCTGGCGAGATCTGGCATGAGGCACTACCCCAACTGAAGGGGAATAGGGCAAGATCTAAGACCTAAGGGATTGCAGTTGGTTTGGGGAGGTTCTGAGTGTCACAGTTCGACTCAGTGCAAGTGGAGTCAATTTGCGTAGGCTCAGTTCCTGCAGAGAGAGCTTCTGCAGAAATGGTGCATGCAGATGCGCTGGGCGATCGCGCCTCAGCTCTGATCTTTTCGCATCAGGCGGCAGGGGAAGTAGGAGAAGCGGCAGCCTGCCTGGAACTGACGCTGACCCCAGGCGACTACCAGGCGCTTCTGGATGAATTGATGCAAGCTCAAGCCCTGGATCAAGAGCGTGTGGCTCGGATCTTTCATCTAGAGCAAGCGTTGGATCAAGCTTTGTGCTGTCTGGCCGAAATGCGGCTACAGCTGCAAGATCAAGCCATTTTAGAAGGACAGCTAGCTGCCACAGAAGACTATGCTTCAGTGCAGCAACAGGCGATCGCTCGGTTTAAGCTACAAATTGCTGAGCAGCAAGAAGCGTTAGATGCCCAAATTTTAGAAACTCAACAGCGCGATCAGGCCATTCAAGAACTGCTGGCGACGATCGAATCCATGACAGAGGCGCAGCATCAAGAAATTGAGCGACTGCGGCTCAAGCTTTCTCAAGATCAGCAAGAAGCCCAAACCCATCGCAGCCGGATTGGTAAACAGTTTCAAGACTTTCAGGCGGCTCTGGAATCTCGCCAAAGTCGGGTCTCTGAATTAGAAGCTGAAACGCTAGCTGCTCGCACGCTGACGGTGAGCCTGCAGGGGCAGCTAGAAGCTTCGCAGCAGCAGATTCGTGAGCTTTCGACCAGCCTGCGGCAATATCGAACCAGCCTGGCCCAACTCGAAGCCCAGATTGAGCAAACCCATCTGGTGTTGGAAGAGCGTCAAACCAGGACCGCCCGCTTCCAGCGCCGCCAGACTGGCTCTGCCGAACAAACTGCCATTACGACCCTGCAACAAGACTTAGCTAAGGCTCTACGGCAAGTGGAAGCGCTGGAAGAACAGATTGCTCAACAGTCGATTCAGCAAACCCGCTTGCAGCAGAGTCACCAGGAGCTAGAGTCTGAGCGCGATCGCCTGCAAGCCCGTGAGACTACCCAAGACCAGCAAATTGCTGAAATGCAAGAGCAAATTCTGCAGCAGGCGCAGTCTGTCACTGAACATGAAACCGCCATTCAGTACTGGAAAGATCGCTACGCCACCAGTCAACGCCAAATTACCCACATTCGCGACTTGGTGGAGCAGTCTTTATCAGAATTGGTGATCGAGGATGAAGCCTCTCATATTGTTTTGGCAGACTTAATCACAGCTATTCAAACCATCCAGCCGGCCATGCCGCCCGAACATCTGGAGCTATTGCCCATTGCCCTGCCTCTGCCGCGTCTGGGTACGGTCGAGCTTCCCAATTTCTTAGTGCGTCGCCGCGCCCAGTCCCGCGATCAGACGCAAGGGTAAGCCCCAATATGCCACCCAAATATAATGCGGAAAATTACAGATAGCTAAAAACTCAACACGATCGCGATAAGTTGTATCATCCTGGTTTGTGTCGATAGAAAGCTTGGGCAAAGGCAGGATAGAGCAATGGATGACAAATTAATGTTAATGATTCCCGGGCCCACCCCCGTCCCGGAACAGGTGTTGCTGGCATTAGCCAAGCACCCAATTGGCCACCGCAGCGGAGATTTTTCCAAAATTATTGCGGAAGTGACCGAAGGGCTAAAGTGGCTGCATCAGACTCAAAATGATGTGCTGATCCTAGCCGCTAGCGGTACGGGTGCTATGGAAGCGGGCATTATTAACTTCCTGAGCCCGGGCGATCGCGTGCTGGTCGCTACAAACGGCAAGTTTGGCGATCGTTGGGCCCAGATCTGTGAAGCCTATGGCTTAAACGTTGAAAAAGTGACCGCTGAGTGGGGTAAAGCCCTCAATCCTGACGATATCCGCACCCATCTAGAAGCAGATACCGAAAAGCACATTAAGGCAGTCATTGTGACCCACAGTGAAACCTCCACCGGGGTGATTAACGATCTGGAAACCATTAGCCGCCATATCAAAGCCCATGGTGCCTTAATCCTGGTTGATGCTGTGACTAGCTTGGGAGCCACCAGCGTCCCGATGGATGATTGGGGCTTAGATGTTGTGGCATCGGGTTCGCAGAAGGGTTATATGCTGCCGCCTGGTTTGGGGTTTGTGGCCGTTAGTCCCAAAGCTTGGGAAGCTTACAAGACTGCGAAACTGCCGCGCTTTTACCTGGATCTGGGTAAATATCGGAAAGAAGCGGCTAAAAATAGCCACCCCTTTACGCCGCCAGTCAACATGTTTTTTGGGCTGCAGGTGGCGCTGAAGATGATGCGAGCAGAAGGGTTAGAAAATATCTTTGCCCGGCATATGCGGCAGAGAAATGCAACGCGTGCTGCCATGAAGGCCCTGAATTTGCCCCTGTTTGCCCCTGATCAAGCCGGTAGTCCTGCCATTACTGCCGTGGCTCCGGTAGGGGTAGAGGCGGAGAAAATTCGCTCGATTGTGCGGAAGCGGTTTGATATTGTCATGGCCGGTGGGCAAGACCACCTGAGCGGCAAGATCTTCCGGATTGGGCATTTAGGATTTGTCAGCGATCGCGATATTCTTACGGCCATTAGCGCCCTAGAAGCAGCGCTGAAGGAGTTAGGGTATGAGAACTTCACCCCCGGTGCCGGGGTGGCCGCTGCGGCCCAAGTTCTGACTCAGTAGAGGATAATGGCAGACCCTAGGAACGCCTAGGACTCTAGCAGCCCAAAAGCCCTAAGCAGGCTGCATTCCACAGCAGATAAGATAGGAGAGAGGGGGCAATGCCCCCTTCCTCAAGGCTTGCCTCTCAGAACTGACCAGGATCTAAACTTCCACAATGTCCAATCCTTTGATGTATCACGCGGAAGACGCTTATGTTCTCCTGGAACCCAACCAGCCAGAGCAGTTTTTGACGCCTGCTGAACTGCTGGAAAAGCTGAAAGCGATTCTTGCCGATCGCCAGGATGACTTGCCACAAGATCTGGCTAAGTTTACCGATCTGCATGCGCAAGCCCAGCATTTGATGGAAACTGCCTGCGAACTGGATGTGGGGCCAGGACAGTTTTTGCAATGGTATGTGGTGCGACTGGAGAAGTAAGAGATGGTTCTACATGAAAATTTCTATAGCAATTTTCATGTCTGAAAGCCTCGCTCTGCGGAGCTTCCAGACAATACTCTGGCTAGGGCCGAGGGCACCTCGCTTTAATGTTAAAGAGCAGCCTTCAGTAGGCTGGAAATTGTTCTTGGTAGGCCAAGTACACGGCTTCAAGGAACTGGTCAGAAGTTAAACCTGGCGGAATTTCCTCCAGATGCACGATCGCCCTGGTTTGGCGGGCCAGTTGGAGGCTAAGTTCGCTTCTGGCTTTGGCAACCATAAAGCTGCGTCGCTGCAGATATTCACGAATGACGGCAAAATCGTCGGGGAGCAGGTCTGCCAGATGAGTCATGGCGGGCAGCTGGGTGGCGAATTGTCTAGCTTCCTGAGAAACCAAGATTTTAGCCTGGCTTTGAGAACGCTCTTCTTGTACCACTACGGTGCCGGCTACCCAATCCCCCAGACGCTTTTCGCGCTTGCCAAAGAAAATCAGGAAGGCCCCAATGAAGAAGGAGTCATCAATCGGTCGCAGCAGCGATCGCAACACCGCCTGAGCCAGCCTGACGGGTCTACCATTATCCCGAATCACCCGAATTTTAGTGATGCGTTTGCCAGGGGTTTGCCCTTGCCACAACACCTCGAAGGCGACAAAGTAGCCTGCAAAAATGACAAAGCTGAACAGGAAGGCGATCGCTCCCAGCCAGATTGGTACACTGCCATAGGCGATGCCAGTGCTGTCTAAATAGCGCAAAAGCTGACTGGAAAATAGTCCCCAAATCATCCAAAACAGCAGCAGGCACAGCAGCAAAATAGAGTAGTCGATGGAGAGCGCCAAGGCCCTGCTGCCAATTCCTGCTAAGGTAAACTCCAACTCGACGCTTTCGGGCGTCAGCAGCTTGATCCGGTTAAAAAGGCGCATAGCATCTATAGCGGTTTTCCATTGCGGGCAGTGCCGGATATTTTTGGCAAGCTCCGTTTCGCAGGGCTTGCCAAAAATATCCGGGTTCGAGTCAAGCGCGAAGCGCCATAAAACATGATTGATCAGATGGCGAGTGGCTAGCGATCGATCGGATTGCGCAACTGCAATCCTAAACCTTCTCGACGACTGCGAAGATCATAGTAAATGACGGCTTTAATGGTCTGCCAGAGCGGCAGGATGAGAATACTGATCGTAAAGCTGAGAATGTAATTCACCACAGTCGAGAGTAAGACGGTGCTGGGCGTTTCGGGTGGCATTAAGGCGGCAAGCACTGCACCCACTGCACCATTGACCATTTGCACTAAAAATTGCAGGGGAATAGTAATCAACCCGGTGATAAACAAAATCAAAAACACTCGCCAAGCGCTTTTTTGCGTTAACTGCCAACTGCGGCCAATCGACTGAGTGGCATCGCCTTCTGCCTCGATCGCCAGCGGTATTTCGGCAACGGCAAACCGAGCCCCAAACCAGCTGAAGAGAGTAATGAAGATCAGCAGCAGCGCTAAAAAGCCCAAGCCAAACGTGATCACAAAGCTGGGGTTTGTGAAGATCTGCTCAACAACGACTTCCGGCGTTCCCGATTGAAAGAGGGCTAGCCCACCCATGGCTCCAACGGTGAAGACCACCAGCACCACCAGCAAAATATAAAAGATGACGGCAATGCCACCATAGATCAGCGACATCAGCAGTGCTACGAGCCAAAACCACCACATGCGCGAGCGAGTAAACCGCCTGGCTTGCTGGGAGGTTTCTGGCTGTTGGGTGAGTTCACCAAAGGCAAGACGGGCGATGGCAGCCGAGTCAGCCATGTATCTGGCAATGCAGTACAGCAGCAACGCAATCCAGGCTGGAATAATTAAGGCCAGCAGCCCATAGTAATTTTGAGTCGTTGTAAACAACAAAATGATTACGCCTGCCAGCACCAGCGGCAGCAGAATCCAGAGTGTAGCCACGAGGGCAACCGTAATATATTGCTGAAAGTGGCTGCTATAGAGCCGCAGTCCAGCGCTGACGGCATTTCCTACACTCAGTGGCTGAAGCAATGGCTGAACAGAGCCTTGGGGATTAGAATTTGAATCCATCCGTCACCTTCGCCCCCTATCCGGGGCACAAATGAATGCTGCGTTTCTATCTTTCCCTACTTCACTGAACTTTCCTCGCTAGCCGGAGTGAATCCAGTGATGTCATTGGCTTGTACTATTCAAACTATCGTCTATCTTGCAATGAAGTATGCAACAAAGGCGGACCAATTATGAACATTCAACGCTGGGTGGCTCGTCGAGAACAAAGTTGGCAACAGCTGGAAGCGCTGCTGAAGCAAGCAGAGCGGCACGGGATTCGTTCCCTCCAAGCTAGGGATATTCAGTCCTTGGCAAGTCTGTACCGTTCCGTATCAGCCGATTTGGCCCGAGCCCGCACCCAGCAAGTCGGTCATTTGATTGTGCAGAACCTACAAATGTTAGCGACCCGTAGCTATGCCCAGATTTATCAAGGGTCGCGATCGCAGGAATGGCAGGCCGTGCGGCAGTTTTTTTTATGGGGATTTCCAGCGGCTGTCCAGCAGTCGCAGCCTTATATTGCGTTGGCTGTGGCCCTGCTATTGGCAGCAGGCGGGGTGAGCTGGTGGTTGGCCTGGCAAGATCCTACCTTCCTGGCATTAGTGGTGCCAGAAAACCTGATCTCTCAGGTGCGCGATCGCCAAGAACTCTGGATGGGGTCAATTGTGGGCATTGAGCCGTTTGCCTCTGCCAACATCATGGTGAACAACATTCAGGTGTCTTTCACGGCATTAGCCGGGGGAGCCACGGCAGGCATCTTCACCCTATATGTCCTGTTGCTGAATGGGGTGTCGTTGGGAGCAATTGCGGCCTTGGTAGGGCAGAATCATCTGGCGTATCCGTTTTGGGCATTTGTGTTTCCGCATGGAGCTTTGGAACTGCCAGCAATTTTCTTTTCGGCTGCCGCCGGATTTCTAATTGCCAAAGCCATTGTATTTCCAGGGCAATACCGACGGGTAGATGCCCTTAAACTCTATGGACAGCAAGCTGCGCAGCTCATCTTTGGGGTTGTGCCCATGTTGGTACTGGCAGGGACAATCGAAGGCTTTTTCTCACCGAATCCGGCTATTCCTAGCCCAATCAAATATTTAGTTGGAGTTGGAATTTT
>DATNOY010000213.1:0-4669 GCA_036703495.1 Coleofasciculaceae cyanobacterium | reverse complement strand
CAACAGACCCCAGTAACCTGCATTCGCCCCTTGTCTATCCCCTGGCTGTGATTAGCGCCAGTCAAAATCAGCAGGTTGCTCGGACTTACGCTCAATTCTTGAGCAGTAGCCAAGCGCAAGCTATCTTCAAGAAATACGGATTTAGAATTGCTGACTGAGGTTCACGCCCATGCCCTCCGATCTATCGCCCCTGTGGATTTCTCTCAAAACGGCTGGACTGGCGACGATCGCCACATTTTTTCTGGGCACGGCTGCAGCTTACTGGATGTTAGGCTATCGCGGTCGCTGGAAATCGCTGATTGAAGGGATTCTGATTTCTCCACTAATTTTGCCGCCCACTGTGGTCGGGTTCTTGCTACTGCTGCTGTTTGGCAAAAATGGCTTCTTCGGAAAACTGCTGCAGTCGTTTGATTTCACGATTATCTTTACCTGGTATGCCGCCGTAGTGACGGCAATGGTGGTTTCGTTTCCTCTGATGTACAAAACCGCATTAGGGGCATTTGAACAAATCGATCCTAGTTTGTTACAAGTTGCTAGAACACTGGGGGCTTCTGAAACAAGAGTTTTGACTCGAATTCTATTCCCCTTGGCTGTTCCCGGACTGCTAGCCGGAACGACACTGGCGTTTGCCCGAGCGTTGGGAGAATTTGGAGCCACGCTGATGCTAGCTGGCAATATTCCCGGACAAACGCAAACCATGCCCATGGCCATCTACTTTGCGGTAGAAGCAGGCGATTTGGGAGAAGCTTGGCGATGGGCGATCGCGATTATGGCCATCTCATTGTCAGGTCTCATGGTCGTGAACCTATGGCAGAAACGATATGAGCCGCACAGCCGCACAGCCGGATTGATCGAAACCGATGAACCAGTCAATCGAGGAGGGAAACGCACAGAGCCGGCTCAGTTGAGACAGGTAATTAAACCGCAAGTGCTGGATATGCCAGCAGGCTTGCTCGTCGATATTGAAAAACAAGTTTCGAACTTTAAACTCAATACGGCTTTCACGGCACAGCAAGAAAATTTAGGCATCCTGGGCGGGTCGGGGTCGGGGAAAAGCATGACTCTCCGCTGTATTGCTGGGGTGGAAACGCCAACCCGCGGGCAAATTGTTTTAAATGGGCAAACCCTGTTTGATTCGGATCGGCAGATTAATCTGCCCAGCCACAAACGCAACGTCAGCTTAGTGTTTCAAAATTATGCGCTGTTTCCCCATATGACCGTTGCCCAAAATGTAGCGTTTGGGCTGCGAAATCTGCCAAAACCCATACTTGTAGAACGAGTCAACCGACAGCTGGCTTTAGTGCAGTTGCAGGGATTGGGCGATCGCTACCCTCATCAGCTCTCAGGAGGGCAACAGCAGCGGGTCGCCTTGGCCAGAGCGCTAGTGACTGAACCGGAAGTCCTGTTGCTAGATGAGCCTTTTTCAGCCCTTGATACTTATCTGCGCAGTCAAATGGAACGTCAACTGTTGGAAATCTTGTCCGGCTATCGGGGTGTGACGTTATTTGTAACGCATAACCTGGAAGAGGCATACCGTGTTTGTGAAACGCTAATGGTCATGTCTGGGGGAAAAGCGATCGCCTATGATTCCAAGCATCGGATCTTTGAGCATCCCCAAACCGTTCGTGTTGCCCAGCTGACAGGCTGCAAAAACTTCTCTCGAGCGGTGGTCCGAGGATCGAGTTTAGTAGAAGCCAGCGATTGGGGAATTACTTTGCAAGTGCTGGAAGCGATTCCCGATCGCCTCACCGATATTGGCATTCGGGCCCACCAAATTGGCATCACCACCGATCTTGACGGCAACAACACCTATCCTTGCTGGTTAGCTGCAACTAGTGAAACACCACACCGGATGACGCTGTTTCTCAAATTCCATGGGATACCCACGGAGCCGCAGGACTACCATATCCAGGCAGAAGTCTTCAAAGAAAAGTGGAATGCCATCAAAGACCAGCCCTTTCCCTGGTCTGTACAGCTTGATCCGGCTCGGTTGATGTTGATGGTGGATTAATCAGATTAGGGACGGAAAGATGAAATGACCCCATTGACTAAGGCTATAAGACTTGAGCCAGGCGATCGATCCCTGTTACGATTTGCCCTTCATCCAGATCTCCATAACCGAAAATGAATTCGCCGCGATCGCCAGGGCTGAAATAGTGAGGTTGCGCAGACATCAACCCGACACCAACTTTAGCGGCCCGTTCAATCACCTCCGCATCACCCCACGGGATATCTAGCTTGACCATGACATGAATCCCGGCTTTCTCTCCCAAAATCACCACCCGATCGCCAAAACCAGTTTTCAAAGCTTGTACCAGCGTTTGACGCAAATGGTCATAATGCAATCGCATTTTGCGAATATGGCTTTCTAGATATCCAGCATTAATAAATTCGGTAAGCACCTGTTGCTCCAAGGTAGGGAGCTGGCGATCGCTGAGCCATTTGGCTTGCGCCAGCAGGGACACAAGGGGCGGCGGAGCGACTAAATAGCCAATTCGCAGGGAAGGAAACAAGACTTTAGAAAATGTACCGATGTAGATGACTGAATGATTTGGGTCTAACCCTTGCAAAGCAGGAATCGGCCGATCGCCATAGCGATATTCGCTGTCGTAGTCATCTTCTAAAATCAGGCAATGCTGCTGCTGCGCCCATGCCAACAATTCCAGACGTCGGGAAAGCGAGAGGATAGATCCGGTGGGAAACTGATGAGAAGGGGTGACATAAACCAACCGCAGAGATGCTGCAGCCTGACTGGCAAGTTTTTCGACAATCAGGCCCGATGCATCTACCGGAATGGGCAGCAGTTCAGCTCCATGACTCTGAAAAATGCGACGAGCGCTTAAATAACTCGGATCTTCCACAGCAACTCCGTCCCCTGGGTTCAGCAATATTCGCATCACCAGATCGAGTGCCTGTTGGGTGCCATTGGTCAGGATGATTTGTTCGGGGTCACACTGCACCGCTCGGGCCCGGGCCAGATAACCGGCAATCGCCTGTCGTAAAGCGCGATCGCCTTGAAAATCGGTGGTGTAGTCCAACCAGTCCGAATTGTCCAGGCAATAGCGCGACAGCAATTTACGCCAGAGTGTCATCGGAAAATGCCGCAGTGCTGGCTGTCCGTAGCGGAAGCTGATGGGCTGGTCTAAGCTAGGCTGCAGCGCGACGGGCGTTTGGCTGAGGCGATCGCCATAGTCCGACAGTTGAATCAGCAAGGGAGTTGGGTTGGGTGCCACATCAACTAAAGGAGGATGCAGCAAGTCATCCGGGAGTTGAGCACAGACGTAGGTGCCAGAACCCACGATCGTTTCTAGATATCCTTCGCTCAGCAGGCGATCGTAACTCTGAGTGACGGTGGTTCGAGAAATTTGCAGGGATTGGGCCAAGGAGCGAGTCGAAGGAACCTTTTGCTGGGGCAAGAGCCGTCCGGTCAAAATTGCCCGTCGCAGTTCTTCATAAAGCTGCTGATGTAGCGGCAGGGATGAATGACTATCGAGGGCAATGGCTAAGTCCATCGGAATTTCAACGCGCTAGGGCTTTGTCCCATCTATTATCCGCTTGGAGGATCAGCAGAAGTCAAGCCAACCCCCTCATCTCCCCTTGTCCTGACTCAACTGGCGATCGCCATCAATCACGACGCCGTTGCATCTTATAGCGCTTCGCGCTTGACTCAAACCAGAATTTTTTTTGAAAGCCTCGCTTCGGGAGACTTTCAAAAAATAGCTCTATCCACTGGATTACAACCCATCAGGTTGCGCGTCTATTTCTCTTTACATTAAGTATCTTGATATCAAACTATCTGTTATAATCTTGCCATCAAGATATTTAACTGAAAAATAGGTGAAGCAGGAGGTTTCAAGATGAATGGGCGGACGATTTATCTTTTGGCAGCCCTTGCAGGCGGGGCTATTCTACCGGTTCAAGTGGCCCTCAATACCCTGCTGCGGCGTTATATCGGTGAGCCCATGCAGGTTACGTTTGTTTCCTACCTGGCTGGCACTCTCGCATCGCTTGTGATCTGCTTCTTAGCCCGGTATCCCTTGCCTGACCCAACTGCCCTTGCCCAAACCTCTTGGTGGATGTGGATTGGCGGATGCTTGGGCACCTTGTATGTCTGGTCTACTATTTTCACAACGCCCAAAATTGGAGCCGCTCTTGCACTTGCGCTGACGATCGCCGGTCAGATGATCGCATCCCTTTTTCTCGATCACTATGGCGCGATCGGATTGGCTAAGCAGCAGGCGAGCCCAACCCGCATCACAGGAGTTGTCCTCGTAGTTCTGGGCGTTTCGTTAGTGGCTTATGTGAAGCGTTAATTGAACAGTTATACAACCCTACAACCACTGATTTAGAAAACCAGACTATGAAAATTTCAGACCACCTTTGAACCAAAACTGTATCTTTAATGTGAATAGAAAAACTATCGCTAATTTAAAAGTCTAGGCATCACACTCAGAACAGATAAATGAACTGAATTTTTCCGCAGAATATCTGAGATCGGGTAGCTAGAGGACTTGCAAGCCAATAAAATCCCAATCTTCTCCATCTCTTGTGGGGTGGGCATCTTGCCCGCCCAGTCATCCAGAGCAAGATGCTTACCCCACAAAAGATTTGGACTTTACTAAGCCGCAGATCTCTAAGAAGACAATATAGAAACCCGATTTGCAGACAT
>DATNOY010000212.1:0-2352 GCA_036703495.1 Coleofasciculaceae cyanobacterium | reverse complement strand
ACTTGGGTTGAGCGATGGACTGGCGCTGAATGAAAAATTTCGCCGTGTATTTTCTGGTGATCTCTCTGCTGCCCATGAGCCGATGCGTCGGGTGGGCTGGGCGACGGGTTATGCCCTGTCGATTTATGGCACCGAATATACCCAGCAATGTCCATTTGGTACGGGTAATGGTTATGGCGATGGTCGAGCGATATCTGTATTTGAAGGAATCATCCATGGACAGCGCTGGGAAATGCAATTGAAAGGGGGTGGTCCAACGCCTTATTGCCGGGGTGCCGACGGGCGTGCTGTCCTCCGGTCAAGTGTGCGCGAGTTTCTAGCGCAAGACTATATGCAAGCGTTAGGTGTGCCAACATCGCGCTCTTTGACACTGTATGTTTCTAAATCTGAGACCGTTACCCGGCCTTGGTATTCTCAAGACTCCTACTCGATTGACCCTGATGTTTTGGTGGACAATCCTGTGGCCATTTCAACTCGCGTTGCACCCTCCTTTTTGCGCGTTGGTCAGCTAGAGTTATTTGCCCGCCGCACTCGCAGCAATGCTCATCCAAAAGCATTACAAGAGTTGAGCATGATCGTGTCGCACTTAATTGAGCGAGAGTACAAAAGCGACATTCATCAAAGCCTTGGTTTTGCCGATCAATTAGTTGAGTTGGCTAAGCTATTTCGCCAGCGTCTCACTTCACTGGTGGCTAATTGGCTACGGGTTGGTTATTGCCAGGGTAATTTTAACAGTGACAACTGCGCTGCTGGAGGCTTTACCCTAGACTATGGACCCTTTGGATTTTGTGAAAAATTTGACCCTTGGTTTCAACCTTGGACGGGTGGCGGCGAGCACTTTTCATTCTTCAATCAGCCCATTGCAGCAGAAGCAAATTATTACATGTTTTGGAAAGCAGTGAGACTGCTACTTGCAGAAGATGCTGAAGCGTTAGAACAGTTCGACCAAGTAGGCCGTGGCTTTTCAGAAGCCATGCAAAAACAAATCCAAAAAATGTGGGCGGACAAACTTGGCTTGACTGAATATCACCCACAGCTATTTGAACAATTAATGCAGTTAATGACTGACTCAGAGGTCGATTACACCATTTTCTTCCGCGAGTTATCCCATATCCCAGATGATATCTCAGCCTTGAAAAAAAGTTTCTACGTTAAAACTTCACCCCAACTCGATGAACAATGGCAATCTTGGCTAAAAAGCTGGCGCGACCTCCTCATTAACGACGGCAATTTGGCTGAGATATCAAAAAAGATGAAACAGACGAACCCAAAATACACATGGCGAGAGTGGTTGATTGCCCCTGCCTACCAACAAGCCATGCAGGGTGACTATACTTTAGTTAAAGAGTTGCAAGAAGTCCTTAGCGATCCATATGATGAGCAATCACAAGACGTAGAAGATAAATACTACCGTCTAAGACCTAAGGCGTTTTTTAACACGGGGGGCGTGTCGCACTATAGCTGTTCATCTTGAATAGCTGCGTGACAAGCAACTTGTATCTTGGAAGCGAGCAGCTTCGTTCTTGAGCAACTGCTGAAAGCCAGGTTTGCAATGAGTTTGAGGTATCTCGGCTCAACCCCTAATAGCAATGCATTATTTGAATTAGAAGTCGAAGCCGTCTATTGCTATTCCAGTGGGTTATAGCCTGGCTTTTTGTAGAGCTTCTCTGGGTTGTTCAAGATTTCTGGTTGATAGACTGTCTCTACCCAATCCTCTGGGTTGATTTCTTCGATCGCGACCGAAATCGAGTCTTCGCTGCTTTCGAGAATTGACATAGCATCTTTCACAATTTGCTCGACAAACCGAACCTTCTGCTGTTCCGACCTGCCGGGATAAAGCTTGATGCTGATATGAGGCATTGTTTTTCTCCTTCAGTGCTTTGCTAAACAAAGTTTAAAGCCATTGGGCGCGGAGGTCATGCTCATGACCAGGGACGAGCCGACAATTACTGGGTAAGAATTCGATCCACTGCCTGGATTTAGTTAACGTTTATTGGTAGGCATCGTTTCAGCGATTAATATGTTGCATGAAGGATAGCAGGTGATTTGCAACGACTTGGGGTTGATCGAAGTGGGGCACATGTCCCGCTGCCTCAATCCAAATGAGTTGACTGCCTAAGATCGCTCGCTGCCACCGAGTCGCATCAGCGGTTCCTAACACATCATCCGCTTTGCCCCACAGAATCAGCGTGGGATGGGCAACTTGAGCAATTCGATCGCTTAAATCCGAATACCCGCCACTTCTGGTAAAAGAGGCGATCGCCTCCCTCCACCCAGGCATCTCCTGGTGGAGTAACGAGCAACGCAGAGCATCAATCAGCGTCGGATTGACCATTGGTAGAACTGAAGCCG
>DATNOY010000211.1:0-6431 GCA_036703495.1 Coleofasciculaceae cyanobacterium | reverse complement strand
AAGAAGGGTGACAAATTTGTTGAAAGCGCAAAGTTATGCGCTTTCGCTCAAAATGGCTCATATTGTTCATCGCAATTTGTGTTGCAACTTGTTTATTGCAATTTGTCTGTTGCTACCTTATGACTTTTCTATTGACCGATTTAGGGTTAAACGTGCTCAAAAAATAATTCTTGATTCACACACCTTCGCACTACCTAAAAAGATGTCGCGAATTAAAACGATCTACCAGGCTCCCTCGAATTCTGGAACAGTGATTTTAGGGCGTACATTACCTTCGCTATTGGATGAAGCGTGCGATCGCACCCCCAACCCTGAGGCGTTCCAACAGTGGACTGAGCAGGGCTGGCAACCTCTATCTAACCAAGCTTTTCAGGCTGCTGCCGAAGCGGTAGCTCTAGGATTACAGGACTTGGGCTTAGAGAAGGGCGATCGGGTTGCTCTATTAATGCACAGTGACGTTAATTTCTGTATCGCTGATATGGGATGTCTTTTGGCTGGCTTAGTTGATGTGCCAATTGATCTAACCCAAACCCTCGAACACATCATTTTCGTTCTCAAACATAGCGAAGCTAAGGTGTTGTTCATTTCCAATTTGGATCTGCTGACCCAAACTGCACCCTACTTTTGGGATACCCCCAATCTGCGTCATATTGTTGTAGTTCAGGTGCCGTTAGATTGGCAGCAAACGCGATCGCAATGGATGACGCCCCAAGTTAGCCCCACCTCCTCGGGGCTGGATGAAACAAGTCATATAGAAATTCCTGAATCTGCCTGTCTAGACATTCCATTGGTGCTGCATCCTGCCCATCCTGATCCCTCCTATTTCCGCATTCCGCACTGCATTCAGCTTTTTTCCCTGGAGGAGGTGCAGCGGCAAGGAGAGTCCCACCGTTCTGAAACAGCATTGCAGCACTTGCGCACTGCCCTGACTCCCAAGCAGCTAGCGACCCTGATCTACATTCCTGATCCAGTGGGGCAACTGGAGGGAGTGATGCTAACCCATGAAAATCTCTCAGCCAATGCCCTGTCTGCTTTTTCGGGTATTCCAGATTTAAACCGGGGTGCGCAGGAAGTATTGCTGTCGTTTTTGCCGTTGAACCATGTTCTAGCTCGCTGTCTGCTCTACGGGCATATCAACTATGGGCACAGCGTCTATTTTTCAACGGCTAATCGCGTCATGAAACACTTGAAGGAGGTGCAGCCGACGGTTCTGATTACGGTACCCCTGCTGTTAGAAAAGATCTACAGCAAAATCTTGGAAAGAGGAAATAAGTCCTTCCCAACTTTATCCTTTTCGGGTCGGGCTGTATCGGGGCTATTGTTTCCGCAGTCTTTATTTCAACTGCCTCAAATCGTAGCCACCCATCTGATTTTTCACTGGGCCCTGAAGCTGACTCGGCAATACGAACTCGGACGAAACCCTAAAGGGTTCTATGCTTTGCAGCTGAAGCTAGCCGATTGGCTCGTGCTGTCCAAGTGGCGGGCCGTTTTTGGGGAACGTCTCAAATACCTGATCTGTGGCGGGGCAGCCCTCAAGGCTGAGTTGGCCAATGGATTTGCAGCAGCAGGGGTGACGATCTTGCAAGGGTATGGGTTGACGCAGTCCAGTGCCGTTGTAACTTGCAATCGGGGCCGCTTCAATCGGGCAGGAACGGTAGGAGTTCCCCTAGTAGGCAGCGAAATTGCCATTGCAGAAGATGATGAAATCCTGGTGCGGGGAGCTTACATTACCTGCGGCTATTACAAAAATCCGGTAGCAACCCAGGAAATGATAGATGAACAAGGCTGGCTGCATACGGGAGACTTGGGGACGTTTACTGCCGATGGATTTCTCAAAATTACCGGCATTAAAAAGGCGCTATTCAAACTCTCAACGGGGAAATATATTGCGCCCCAACCCCTGGAAAATCGCTTAAGGCAGTCGCCGTTTGTGGCTTGGGCGATCGCAGTTGGCTCGGAACGCAAGTTTTGCGCCATGCTGCTGATTCCGGAGATGCAGTCCTTACATACTTACGCATTGGCAATGGGGCTAGATTTGCCCAACCAGGAATTGCTGAAGCATCCTTGCATTATTGCCCTGTACCAATCCCTAATCGCGGCGGCAAATTGTCACTTACCCTATTGGGCAATGGTGAAGCGGTTCCATCTGATTGATGCTCCCTTGACCGTTGAGAATGGGCTACTGGCAACGGCTGAGGAGATTAACCGGGCCCAAGTGCTCCAGGTTTTCGCTCCAGAAATTGAGGCGCTGTATGGCGAAGAATCTGGGCGCAAAGACCTGGCAAAAGCGGCCGCAGAACTCCCCCTATCGGCATCTCTTTGTCCAACTATTCCCGAGGCTGCTTGTCCAGCGTTTACTCAATCACTTAACCCACGATTAACCACTTAACCAAAGGGGTGAACCATGTTGAAACCGTTCCGAACCGCCGCTGTCTTGGGTGCAGGGGTCATGGGAACCCAAATTGCTGCCCATCTAGCCAACGCAGGGCTGACGGTGCATTTGCTAGATTTGCCCGCCCAGACGGGTAACAAAAACAGCTTAGTGGAGGCGTCTTTCAAACAGGCGCTCAAACTGTCTCCACCCATTTTCTTTACCGAAACTACGGCGCGTCGGGTGATGCTGGGTAACTTTGATGAGCATTTTCATCGCCTGAGCCAGGTAGATTGGGTGATTGAGGCTGTGGTGGAAAACCTGGAGATCAAGCAGCAGTTGATGCAGCGGCTAGAACCCGTGATCCGCCAGGATGCGATCGTCTCGACCAATACGAGCGGGTTGCCAATTGGGGCGATCGCCCAGGGGCAATCGGAATCCTTTCGCCAGCGGTTTTTAGGTACCCACTTTTTCAACCCACCTCGCTATCTCAAGCTGCTAGAACTGATTCCCACGGCCGAGACTGCTGCTGCTGTCCTGGCGCAAATGCGGTGGTTTGGGGAGCGGTATCTGGGGAAAGGGGTTGTCGTTGCTAAGGATACGCCCAACTTTATCGGCAACCGGATTGGCATGTATGCCACGATGCTGGGATTAAAAGCCTGGATTGAGCAAGGCTACACGATCGAGGAAATTGATACCCTGACCGGAACCCTGGTGGGACGGCCCAAATCGGCTACGTTTCGGACGGCGGATGTGGTGGGGTTAGATACCGTCATGTATGTGGCTAAAAACCTCTATCCTGCTATTCCCCATGATGAAAGCCGGGAGGTGTTTCGCGTTCCGGAGGTGCTGGGTAGGCTGGTGGCAGCCGGGGCGCTGGGGGCGAAGACGGGACGGGGGTTTTATCAAAAGCAGAAGGGTGAAATTCTGTCGCTCCATCCGGAAACTCTGGCGTATCAGCCTGCAAAACCGATGAATTTAGACACCGTGGCGGCGATCGCCAAATTGCCTGAACTGAGCGATCGCCTGCGGAGTCTCTATCAAGATACGAGTCGGGCGGGCACCTTCTTCCGTCAAACGATTTTGGATTTACTGAGCTACAGCGCCCGCCGCTTACCCGAAATTGCTGACAGTCCGGCTGACATCGATCGGGCGCTGCGCTGGGGATTTGGTTGGGAATTAGGGCCGTTTGAGATCTGGGATAGTTTGGGGTTTGGCAAAGTATTGGCTGATATGCAAGCGGCTCAGATAGCGGTGCCTGCCTGGGTGATGGCGATGCAGCAAAAGGGGGCAACCCGGTTCTATCTGAACCAGCAGCAGGTCTATCAGCTTAATGGGGGGTATCTGCCTGTAGCACCAGCCGCAGATGAACTCAACCTGGCAGAGCTGAAGGCTGCTCCTCAACATACCCTGTGGCAAAATTCAGAGGCTGCCCTACTCGATCTGGGGGATGGTGTAGTGCTGTACGAGTTTCGCTCAAAAGGGAATACCTTGAGTTGGAAGGTCGTTGAAGGGTTGTCCACCGTTTTGGACAGGCTGGAAACCCAGGAGGATTGGAAAGGATTAGTGATCGGCAATGCCAGTCCGCACTTTTCGGGTGGGGCTAACCTGGCTGAAATTGGCATGATGGCGCAGTCTGGCAATCTGGATGCCATCGGCAATTTAATTGTCCAGTTTCAAGCGATCCTTCAGCGGATTCGCTACGCGCCTAAGCCGATCGTAGCGGCTATTCAAGGACGGGCGTTAGGCGGCGGCTGTGAGTTGGTCATGGCATGTCCACAGGTGGTGGCCGCCGCTGAAACCTACATCGGACTGGTGGAACTGGGGGTAGGGCTGATTCCGGGGGCCGGGGGCATCATGCGCATGGTGGCACGGGTGGCTGAACGGGCTGCTAGCGACTCCCCCAGCCAAATTCAGCCGTTTTTGCAATCGGCGTTTGAAACGATCGCCCTCTCCAAAGTTTCTAGCAGTGCCTATGAAGCTCAGGACTTAGGCTTCCTGCCCTGCACCACCCGGATTTTGATCAATGGCGATCGGCGCTTAGCGGTTGCCAAAGCCGAAGTGCTGCATCTCGATCGGATCGGCTACTGTCCTCCCCCGGAACAAACTGCCATTAGGGTGCTGGGTCGTCCGGCCAGAGCCGTGTTGGAACATATTGCCTATGTATTTCAGCAAGGGGGATATGCCAGTGACTATGATCGGGCACTGGCGAACAAGCTGGCCTATGTGATGACGGGCGGAGACTTGACGGCTCCTGCCTTGGTTCACGAAGATTACCTGCTGCAGCTAGAGCGGGAAAATTTTGTGCCGCTGTTAAGCCAGCCCAAAACTCAGGAGCGGATTGCTCACATGCTGAAGACGAAAAAACCTTTGCGGAATTAAGCGAGGGCAAAACCTTCAGCGTTTTTAGCTCGCTTTCAAAATGACTCAATTTGCCATGCGGCTACGAGGTGAGAAAAGATGACGATGCAAGAAGCCTATATTGTGAGCAGCGTTCGGACGGCCGTGGGTAAAGCTCCACGCGGTACACTGCGCCATATCCGCCCCGACGATATGGGGGCAATCGCGGTTAAAGGGGCGATCGCCAAAGTGCAGGGTTTGGCGGCTGATCAAGTTGATGACTTAATCATGGGCTGTGCTTTTCCAGAAGCCGAGCAGGGATTTAATTTGGGGCGGGTGATTGGACAACGCGCCGGATTACCAGATTCAGTGAGCGGCTGTACAGTCAATCGCTTCTGTGCCTCAGGTTTACAGGCGATCGCTATGGCAACGCAGGCGATCGCCACGGGACAGGCGGAGGTGGTGGTGGCGGGCGGGGCAGAATCTATGAGTCTAATTCCCATGGGCGGTCATGCCTTTGCTCCCAATCCCGATTTGATGAGTGATGCTCCGCAAGCTTATTGCACGATGGGGCTGACCGCAGAGAACGTCATGCGGCAGTACCAGGTGTCTCGCGAAGATCAGGATGCGTTTGCGCTGCGATCGCACCAGCGGGCCTTAGCGGCAATTCAGGCAGGTCGTTTTGCGGCCGAAACGGTGCCGATTGAGCTGCATGAAACGCTGTATGTTGACGGACAGCCCCAAGCGGTAGACACCGTTTTTCAGGTGGATGAAGGGCCGCGGGCGGATACCAGTTTAGCCGCGCTGGCTAAGCTGCCGCCCGCATTTCAGGCGCGGGGCACGGTCACGGCGGGTAATTCCTCCCAAATGTCGGATGGTGCGGCGGCCACGGTCGTGATGAGTCAACGGTTGGTTGATCAGCTGGGCGTTCAGCCTCTGGGGCGGCTGCTAGGGTTTACGGTGGCGGGAGTTCCCCCTGAAATTATGGGGATTGGGCCCGTAGCGGCAATTCCGAAGGTGCTGCGCCAGGTGGGTTTAACGCTAGATGATATTGGGCTGATTGAACTGAATGAAGCTTTTGCTGCCCAAGCGCTGGCGGTAATTCGCAAACTGGATCTGAATGAAGACATCGTCAATGTGAATGGCGGAGCGATCGCGCTGGGTCATCCGCTGGGAATGACGGGTGCAAAGCTGACTGCCACATTACTGCATGAAATGCAGCGGCGGCGGGTTCGCTATGGTTTAGTGACCATGTGCGTGGGGGGCGGCATGGGAGCAGCAGGGGTGTTGGAGAATTTGATGATCGCGTAGTAGGGGTGAAGCCTTCGCAGCAAAATTTTGTGTACTTGCAAAAGGGCTTGACCCGAAGGCTTCGCTTCTGCGCCTAAACACATCGCATGGATGGGGTGAGTATCATGATTTCTGTTGCATGGGCGTCTCTGCCGTTGGCGATCGCTATCCCTTTCTTACTTTTAGCACTGCTTTTGATCGGATATCTAGGGGTTCCTTTATGGGTTTGGTTTTTATATGCGGCGGCGGTTTTCCTGGAATTCCATGCAGCCCTTTGGATCTGGATCAGCTTCGGGGTGCTGGCTATTGTTTTTAACGTTCCTGTCCTGCGTCGTCGGCTGGTCACAGTGCCGATTATGAAGGGTATTCAAGCTCTTAAGCTGCTGCCCCACATTTCCGAAACGGAGCGAACGGCGATTGAGGCGGGAAC
>DATNOY010000210.1:0-6478 GCA_036703495.1 Coleofasciculaceae cyanobacterium | reverse complement strand
CAGTCCTTTGAACCACCCAAAAAAATTGAATCTCACCCAACAGTAGCAGCCCCAACCGCTGAAACAACCAAAGCATCAGCACCGACCCAGCTACTCAAGACTCCCCTTCCTCCGCAGAGCCAACCTCCAACGCCTCGGTTCAATTTAGCTCCTAGAAACCCCCGATCCTTAGTGCTAGTGGGTGGTGCCCTCATGGTCGTTGTCGGTGGGATATTTATCTTCTCCCTACCCCACTCCCAACCCAATCCATCAACCCCTTTAGAAAGTACCGCTGCTTCGTCTGTGCTTAGTTCAAAAGATTTGTTCAAACGAGCATTTGACAAAAAAGATAAAGGCGATAATCAAGGCGCGATTGCAGATTACACTCAGGCAATTCAAGTCAACCAAGACTGGGGTGCAGACAATCCCAATGGTAGTTATTACGGGCTTACTAGTGCCTATCTCAGCCGGGGGAATGCCTACTCTGCCTTAGGCTACAAGCAAAAAGCGATCGCCGACTATAACCAAGCCATCCAACTCAAACCCGACTATGCCGATGCCTACTACAACCGGGGGAATGCCTACTCTGCCTTAGGCGACAACCAAAAAGCGATCACCGATTATCAGAAAGCAGCCGATCTCTATCAGCAGCAAGGTAAGACACAAGATCAGCAGGATGCTCTGAACCAGATTAAGAAGCTAAAGCCATAGCCATGAGCTATCTCTAGTTCCTCTCTCGTTATTCAGTACCGCTCAGGGGGTAGCAATCAATCAGGTTCCCATGAAAAGCTTACGACCATCCCCTTGAATGCTCCCTCTACCCCTATAGCGGTCAGCATGAACTATGGCAAAGAAGCCCTCTTGATTAGCGTCAGTGAATACGAAGCCGGTCAGAGTTTGGCTGCCAGGACTTGAGCGGCGGTCAGCTTCAGATCTGGAAAGATGGGCGACTGGATCAGGGTTTCGCCCTGGAATTCAATTAAATCATAGAATTCGTGATCGAGGATGCCAATACAGACTTTTGCTTCGATCGGGTCTACAATCCAGTATTCGAGGATTTCGAGTAAACCATATTCGCCGCGTTTGGAGCGGTAATCTTCGGTTTTGGTGGAGGGGCTAACGACTTCGACGACTAAGATGGGCGGCGGTTCGTTAAAGTTGATTACAGCTTCTCGGTTTGCCATTGCTTCCCACTGGGCGATCGACAAAACGGTGACATCGGGAATGCGGGAAGTGTCCCAGCGTCTGCCCCGTGGCGATCGAATGCCAACGGTCATTTGTTTGGCAGTCCAGGGGAGTTCTCGGCGCTGAATTTGGTCACGAAATTGGTCATACAAGAATTCAATGATGCTGCCGTGTTTTCCGGTGCCTAAACTCATGGGGACGAGATCTCCATCGACGAGTTCGTAGCCGGTGTCTGTGTCGTCGCTGTAAGCGAGGTATTCCTCAAAGGTGAACTTTTGGGTAGTGGTCATAAAACTGGCTCCTGGCTAGGATTGACCTGCGTCTAATGTATTTCCAGAGGTTGAGTTGTTTGGAGCATAGGGCAGCTTTTTAATCATTCATTTATCTCATTTGCCTGATTGAGCGCAAGTTTGAGATGAAGAGGGGAGCGATCATCTCGTATCTTATTAAGTGGTGCAATCTCCTTTTGCCTTGGGCGATCGCCATGAACCCCGTTAAGTACCCACCTGGGTAGCAACAGATCCTCTACCTGCACGTTAAGCTTACGACAAACCCTCTGAATGCTCCCTCCCTCCACTTGTAGCGGTCAGCATCAACTATGGCAAAAATCGCGCTCCTGATTGGCGTCAGTGAATACGAAGCCGGACTCAATCCTCTACCCGGTGCCGTCAAAGACATTGAGGCAATGGAGCGGGTATTGCACCATGCCGAGATGGGCGGGTTCGATCGCGTCAACACCTTGCCCAATCCTGATCCGATGGCCATGCAAGAGGCGATCGAAACCCTGTTTTCCGATCGGGCAAAAGACGATTTGGTGCTGCTGTTTTTCTCAGGACACGGCGTCAAAGACGATAGCGGTCGGCTGTACTTTGCTACGCGCGCCACTCGCAAAAATCCTAGAGGAGAACTGGTAAAAGCCACAGCAGTGCCGGCCGGCTTTGTGCAGGATGTGATGAGCAGTTCTCGCTGCAAGCGCCAGGTGGTGATTTTAGACTGCTGCTTCAGTGGAGCCTTTGCCGAAGGCATGACCGCCAAAGATGATGGCACAGTTGATGTGCAGACGCAGCTCGGCGGAGAAGGGCGCGCCGTGCTCACCTCTTCCACTTCCACGCAGTATTCCTTTGAGCAGCAAGGCTCCGATCTGTCGGTCTACACGCAATACATTGTCGAGGGCATTGAAACCGGAGCGGCTGATACCGATCGCAACGGGGCGATTTCCATTGATGAGCTGCATGAATATGCTCAGAAAAAAGTCCAGGAAGCGGCACCCGCCATGAAGCCCAAGATTTATGCCGTAGAAGAAGGGTTCAAAATTCGCTTAGCCCAAGCCCCCACCAACGATCTCAAACTGCAATACCGCCGCGAAGTAGAACAATGCGCCAGTCGGGGCAAGATTTCGGAAATCAGCCGCTATACCCTGGACGCACGGCGCGACGAATGGGGACTGTCGGCAGAAGAAGCGATCGCCATTGAGGCAGAAGTCTTAAAGCCTTATCAGGAACGCCAGCGAAAACTGCAGCAATATGACCAGGTATTACAGCAAGCCATCCAGCATAGCCAGCCTTTAAGCGACGCCGATCAGGCAGACTTAAAACATCTGCAAAAAGCCCTGGAACTCCGCGATGAAGACATTGCACCCCTGCTCGCTAAAATCCCTCAGCTGCAAAAAAACTCTGCCCCAGTGGAGTCCGGTCAGCTTGCTGAAGCCAACGCCAGTTTACAGGCTGCTTCACCCAACCCCGCAGCCATCCCGACTAAGCGGGTCATTTGGGTAGGAGGGGCGCTTGTGCTGCTGCTGGGCCTTGGCTTCTTTCTATCCCGCATTTCTCAGCCGCCCACAACCAGCCCAGCCGCCAACCCGGCCGCCAACCCGGCCGCCCAGATGACTTCCTTTGATTTGTACCAGAAGGCAGTGAATCAGCAAAACAAACAAGACCTGCAAGGCGCGATCGCTACCTATAACCAAGCCCTCCAAATTGACAGCAACTGGGGCGAGTCAAAACCTGAAATTGGCTATTATGGCAGTGCTACTGCCTTTTTCAACCTGGGCAACGCGCACTTTAGCTTAGGCAACCAGCAAAAGGCAGTCGAGGCTTATAGTCAGGCAATTGCCGATAAAGCCGATTATGCAGATGCCTATGCCAATCGGGGGCGAAGCTTGGCGTTGCTTGGGAAGAAGCAAGAAGCGATCGTGGATTTTGGAGAGGCTGCCAACTTTTACGCCAAGCAGGGAAGGCCCCAAGAGCAACAGAAAGCTTTAGACACCATCAATCAGCTTGCTCAATAATTTAATATCTCAGAGATGACAATACCAAGCGATCCCCCTATCAAACTGACGATTCACCTAGCTGATCCCGATCTGGATGCCGAAGAACAAGACGAAGCCGCCCAAAGGTTGCTCTCTCAACTCAAAGACTTGGACGAAGTAGAATCAGCCGATCGCGTCCTGGATCCCAATCCTCCTGCTGGCAATAAGTCATTTGGGGGCTTCTTACCGGGTAGGGTAGCCACCGAGGTGAAGCCAGCCAACGTCAAGCCGCTGTTTGGATTTCTGAGCGATCGCTTCAGCTACAAGCCAATCGAAGTGGAAGTTGAGGTAAATGGCAAAACCCTGAAGGTTAAAGCCAATAGCCCGGAAGAATTGGCAGAAGTGATCCAGACCATGCAGCTCTTTATTTCTAGCAACACCTCTGCCGCCACCCCAACTCGCAAGATTTTGATCCTGACGGCCAATCCTCAAGATAGCCAGCGCCGCCGACTGGATCAAGAGGTGCGGGATATTACCGAAGGGTTACGGCGATCGCAACAGCGAGATCAATTTCAGGTTCAGCAACAGTGGGCCGTCCGTCCTAGAGACATTCAGCGAGCTATGCTAGATATCAATCCCTGCATCGTACACTTCTCTGGACAGGGTGGCGAATCGGGACTGGTATTTGAGGATGAAAAGGGCAACACCCAACTGGTGAATGGCGCGGCTTTAGCTGGACTGTTCCAAATCTTTGCCGATCAGGTAGAGTGTGTTGTACTCAACGGCTGCTACTCCGAGCCACAGGCAGAAGCGATCGCCCAACACATTAATTACGTGATTGGTATGAATCAGGCGATCGGGGAGGCAGCCGCCATTGAATTTGCCGTTGGCTTTTATGATGCGTTAGGGGCAGGGCGATCGGTGGAGTTTGCCTACGCGATCGGCTGTAGCGCTATCCAGCTAGCGGGCATTGCCGAGAACCTGACGCCTGTACTGAAGAAGAAACCAAGAGCGTAGGGGCGAAGCATTCGCAACATCACTCAAAACGTTGAGCCGTTCCAGCCCCACATAGAACCTTTGGCATCAGCAAACTCAATATAGGTGCGATCGCTTGGCACACCCAACGCTTGCTCAACCTTCTGACAAAAGTCTTGACTCATGGCTTTGGTCTGAGTCGGACTCATCGTGCCAACGCTTTTGATTTCGATATAGCAAACTGGGTCGGTCGTACCGCCAAACGTCATGGCTACTGCGGGTTCAAACGCGGTCATCACATAAGATTCCGGCTTGCCCGTATGCTTGGCCAAGCTAGCCGACAAATCCTTAAGCATTGCCTCTACGTCAGCTGGAACAGGAGCCGCGACAGACGTTTGCACTTTAATTAACGGCATCGCTTACCCTCCATACTGCCAGCCTGTGCTTTCCAGCAGCAGCGGTTCCCCTTCGCGGTGAATCCCCGCAGCAATCACTTCTCCCACAAACACGGTGTGATCGCCCCGTTCTACCGAGCCAACGACACGACATTCCACATACCCTAAACTGTCTGTGATAATCGGGCAGCCCGTCTCGCCTAGATAAAACTCCACATCTTCAAACTTATTGCCAACTCGGCGTTGCGGCTTGAAGAACTTCTGGGCCATATCTTTCTGGTTTGCCTCCAAAATGCTAAGGGCAAACACCTGGCTGGCTTGAATCATGGCATGAGAGCCAGACTTTTGATTAACGCAGTTCACCACCAAAGGCGGCTCAAACGAACCTTGCATCACCCAGCTGGCCGTAAAACCGTTAACTTCTTCGCCATCTTTAACGCCGCAAATATACAGCCCGTGCGGAATCTTCCGCAGCATTGTCTTTTTCGCCTGTTCGTCCAACACCGGATCACCCGCTCCAACTGACACTACTGGTTCAGTGTAATATCAAACGACCTCTCGCTTGTCGTTCGATCGGCGGATTCTCTGGCGGCATAGGGCGATCGCCTAAATTTGCACCAGTCCTGGATACTCAGTCAATAGCTCATCATAGGTCAGACTATCCGCTGCATCCTGAGGACTCCAAAGCAGCTCAAACACCATCAGGTAGTCCGGCGGAATACTGCCAAGCCGTTGCAGAGCCGCCTGTAGGTCTTGAGTAGAGCGAATTTTATCATCGAAAAGCGGGCGATCGTCGGCTGTCCCCACAATCAACGTCACCACAATATAGGATGCCGGAGCATCATCGTCCGATGCTGGCATCGCCTGACGCCGCACCCGACCGCCTACATTGGCTAGAGTTTCGGCACTAAACTTGCTGCGTTCTTCAATCGAGATTTGCTCAAATAGCTGTCCTGCCGCTTCACGATTCTTAACCGTTTGAGAGTTCACCCGCACATGAGTCCAGTTTTCGGGAGCGCGGAGCAGGGCCAAAACACTCTCCTGCAAAAGCTGACTCAAACCAGATTGCGACTCTGTATCGGCAGTTGCAGTCAGTTCAGTCAGGCTCTCCTGAATGTAGCGGGCTTGCGCCAACAGAGCTACCTGCAGCCGGGTCACGGTCACAATATCATTGTCTAATTCTGTATTGGTGGAGTAGCCCCCATAGCCCGCATCCCCGGCACCCCTACCGCCCGATCGCATGAAATACATCCAGATGATCGGCAGAATAGCACCCCCGCCCAGCAGCAACAGCAGCAAGATCGGGCTGAAGCCACCAAAGCCATACCCATAGCCACCAGGAATAGGTATCGGCACCGGCACCGATCGCGGATAGTACGGATCGTTATAGGGAACTGGGTTGCTGCGGGGAGCCGACCGAGAGGGCGCACTCCCCCCCGAAGGTCGGCTAAAAGATCCGCCCCGCGATCGCCCTCCTGAACTGCGAGCTTCCGCCCGATCGCCCTGCATCCCCCATAGCTGACCCTCAGCGTTAGGGTAAACCGTGAGTCCCAAGGGATTCACTAAAGCGATCGCCAGAGCAGTGGTTCCTAAAAGCCGAAGTTTCGCAAGTCCCATAATTAACCTGTTGCCTTTGACATCCAGCAGATATCACTAGAGCGGCATGGCCCGAATATAGCGCACTTGGCAGTCGGAT
>DATNOY010000209.1:0-2068 GCA_036703495.1 Coleofasciculaceae cyanobacterium | reverse complement strand
GTAATGCTCTCAATTGCCTGAGATCTGATTGCCTACGATCTGGATGATGGTTTGAAGGACTCCCGAGGCTTGCCCAACATCATCTGGTTTTATTCATTTGGTTTTATTCAAATGCGAAGCGCTATAGAATCAATTCGACGTAGGGCGATCGGGACTCTACCAGGCAATCCAACCTCCAGATTCTTGAATCTCTAAGCGATGACTGATCCCCTCTTCCGGATTGAAAACTTACGAGTTGCCTATCCACATCAAAATCAACAGCACAATCAACAGCAAGATCGGCGGGCAGGTGGGGGTGAAGAGGAGGCGATCGCCGCTGCCACCGTTTGGGCAGTAGATGGGGTTTCACTGGAGATCGCGGCGGGTGAGCGGTTAGGGCTGGTAGGAGAGTCAGGCTGTGGTAAATCCACCTTGGGACGGGCGGCGATGCGACTGTTGCCGGAGACCGCTCGAATTGAAGGACAAGTCAAGTTTGCCGACGAGGCTGTATTCGATTTTTCGCCAGAGCGGCTCCGGCGATTTCGTGGTGAAGCCGTTTCGCTGATCTTTCAAGATCCGATGACCCGGCTCGATCCTCTCATGACGATCGGTGAACATTGCGTAGAAACGTTACGGGCTCACCAGCCTCAGCTGTCGCGACAGCAGGCTAAAGAGCAGGCGATCGCTACGCTAGACGCAGTCAAAATCCCGGCAAATCGCTGGGCACAGTTTCCTCATGAGTTTAGCGGGGGGATGCGGCAGCGGGTGGCCATTGCCCTGGCTCTGTTGCTGAATCCCAAGTTGATTGTTGCCGATGAACCCACCACCAGCTTAGATGTCACTGTGTCTGCTCAAATTTTGCAAGAGCTAACTCGCCTGTGCAAAGAGCGCCAGATGGGGCTGATGCTGATCTCTCATGATCTAGCCATGGTGGGGGAATATTGCGATCGGATTGCGGTGATGTATGGCGGCAAAGTGGTAGAAACAGGGCTGACCCAATCGGTCTTGACTCGGCCGCAGCATCCCTACACCACGGCTCTTCTAAAATCTGCTTTACATCTACAGGCGGGCAGTGGTCAACCCAAGCTGGCGCTAGTAGGGGCAAAGACAGGGGCAACCGTGAGTCTAGAATCTACGCTGCCCATTCTTCGCATTCATGACCTGCAGCAGCATTACAGGCTAGAGCAAAATTTTGTGGCTCGGCTATTATCGCAGCCTAGCGATCGCCAGATTAAAGCGGTAGATGGCATCACGCTAGATTTGTATGGCGGAGAAATTTTGGGATTGGTGGGTGAATCAGGATGCGGCAAAAGCACACTATCCCGCACTATCCTGCAGTTAATCCGGCCAACGGCCGGCAAAGTAGAATTTTTGGGACAAGAGCTGACCACCCTGGCACCTCAAGCTTTACGGCAGCAGCGGCGGCAGATGCAAATGATATTTCAAGACCCCCATGCCTGTCTCAATCCCTTGATGACGGTTGGCGCTAGCGTTGCCGACCCCTTACTGATTCATCAGTTGGCACCACTGCCTGCGGCCCGAGAACAGGCAAGACGGATGTTGGCGCGCGTTGGGTTAACCCCCGTCGAGAATTTCTTTGATCGCTATCCTCAAGATCTATCCGGCGGACAGCAGCAGCGCGTGGCGATCGCCCGTGCCTTGATTACCCATCCCAAGCTGCTGGTTTGCGATGAGCCAGTCAGTATGCTAGATGCTAGCGTTCAAGCACAGGTGCTGGACTTAATGCTAGAACTAAAGCAGGAGTTTGAGCTGACTTATCTATTTATCACTCATGATCTGTGGGTGGCTAGATTTTTGTGCGATCGCATTGCCGTCATGCAGGCTGGCAAAATTGTAGAACTGGGCCATACGGAAGAGATCTTTACCCATCCTCAACATCCTTATACCCAGACTCTTCTAGCAGCAGCCCCCTTGCTGTCTCGCCTGTAGCGGTCTCGACTGTAAATGCCTAATGATTATGGTTTCATCATGCCCCTGCAGGATTTTTCTTCGAGGCTTTAGTCATTAGCGCTTTCTGTGGAGATGTTTAGGAACAGGAATTAATTAAAAGTTCGGTCTTAATTAATTC
>DATNOY010000208.1:0-2168 GCA_036703495.1 Coleofasciculaceae cyanobacterium | reverse complement strand
CCTCTTCCAGCAAATTGACCGATTGCAGCGATCGAGGATTCAGATAGCGGCTAAACAGCAACCCTGCATCTTGAACCGAGAGCTGCGCTGCGTCCCCCCGGCACTCATAGCAGCGCAATACCCACCGCTGCGAATTCTCTTCCGAAGGCTTGAAGGCCGTGAGGATGAGATTATCGGGCAAGCGCAAAAATTCACCAACAGGCGGTAAGCCTGGCTGAGCCGCTTGAACAGACGGCTCAGCCACCTGCACCCGCAGCGGTTGATTAATCTCATAGCCCCGCTGCACCGTTTGCCCAGATTGCCAGGATTGGTTATGGCAATAAATCCCATAGATAAATTGATGGTGTCCGCGATCGGAGTGAGGATCGGGCCATTCCGAGCCGCGCAACAGCGTCAGCCGGATTTGGTTAGGCTGGCTGTCATAACCTTGTTTACAGTCGCTAAGCAGGCTGACCCCGTAAGCATTGCCACTAGCAGTGTCGCTCAGGTCTGTCCAGCGCAAGGCCGGCACTTCCCACTTGGCTTTTTCGGCCGCCGTTTGCGGACGCGTCGATCGCTGAATTGCGCCGCACGCTATTTCAGAAGTGGCATAGGCAGCATTGATGTTGAGCGGGAAGGCTGCTTTGACCACGACATGCCGTTCTTGCCAGTCCACTTGCGTTTGCATCTGCAGGACAGCCGAGCCTTTGTCCAAGCAATATATCTGGTTAAACGTAGACTGTCCCACTTTACGAATCACGCGAATTCGGGTGGTGATGGGGCCCCGATCCTCGTAAAAAATTTGCACCAGCTGCGCCGGCGGCAGGGGATATTTGGCATAGTGAGGATCGATGTTCCAGGCATCCCAATATTGTCCGCTGTCTCGGAAGGCTTGCAGCTGGTTGCCTGCCCCGCTCAGCAAATCCCGCTGGTATCGCTTATCCCATAGCCCTGACAAATTGCCGGTCGCTGGATCCACCGTTGCCCGAATCCAGTCATTCTCCAGCACAAAGCTAGGCGCAGCCGCTACCGGAACCGGATTTCCTGTATTGCGAGGCACCAGCCAATAGCAGCGATAGCCGATCGCCGGCACTTCTGCCTGAAAGAAGAGTTGACAATAGGTTTTGCCACCCTCGCGCCAGCAGTGCGGTTGGCTCAGAATTTCTCGGGACTGCAGATCGCAAATCTGCCAAAAGCAGGCGCGTTCGTCCTGATTCTGCTGCACCGATAAAGCAACTACCTCTGATCGGGCCCAGCTCAGCGGGTTAAACACTGTGATCAGCTGCGCCTGGGGATGGGGGGGAGGAGGAAGCTGAATTTGAGCCGCGATCGCCTGCATGGCCGCCTGCCGAATCTTCCAGCCCGTATCCAACGCCGCCTGCCAGGTGCGATTAGCCTCTACAAACACAGATGGAATAGAAGATCCCGGTAAGATATCGTGAAACTGGTTGAGCAACACCTGCTTCCAGGCGGCCTCTAGCGCTGCCCCAGGATAGGGCATACCTGTCACCAGGGTACTCAATGAGGCAAACAGTTCTGCCTCATACAGGATATCTTCGCAGCGGCGGTTGAATTGCTTTTGGTCGGCATGGTTGGTATAGCAGCCGCGATGCAGCTCTAGATACAGTTCGTCGTTCCAGGTGGGAAAGGCCATCGCAGCTTTGGGGGTAGGCAAAGCCCCTGGAGCAGCCGGTTTGGTGGCAGTGGCCGAATGGCTTAAACCCTCGAGAAACTTTTGCGCGGTCGTGAATTCTATTTGCGGGAAGAAGGGCGATCGCCCCCAGCGGCGGGCTACTTCCAACATGTCACGGGTGGGCCCACCCCCATGATCGCCAATGCCTGGCAACCACAGGCAAGTCGTAGTGCCTGTCTGGGCTTCCCAGGTACAGGCGTAGTGCGCCATCTTCACCGGATCAATGCCTTCTCCGATCGGAGCAGATTGCAGGCTAAAGATCTGGGTGCCGTCTAGAGCCTGCCACCAGTGCGCTTCATAAGGAAACTGGGTCGTATCATTCCAGCGTAGTTTTTGGGTAACAAAGTAGTCAACGCCACCTTGCTTCAGCAATTGCGGCAGCTGGGCATTAAACCCAAACGTATCTGGCAGCCAGGCTACCCTCCCCTGCTGACCAAATGTCCGTTGCAGATAGCGCTGTCCGTAGAGCAGTTGCCGAGCGATCGCTTCCCCACTC
>DATNOY010000207.1:0-2844 GCA_036703495.1 Coleofasciculaceae cyanobacterium | reverse complement strand
GATAGGTTTTTACGATGGAACTATCGAAAGCCAAAGCGCTTTCATTCCCACCTCACCCCCTTAAACAAAATGAAATTCAATTTCAAAACTAGTCTGGTTTGTGGTGCTGTGATCGGTGCGATCGCCCTGATTCCATTTATGGCTAAAGCTCAATCGCCATCAACTTCCCAAGGTGGCAGGCTCCAGCACGCCATGGAGCAGCTTAACCTGAGTCCCGACCAAAAATCTCAGCTCAGTCAAATTCGTCAAAGCACCCGTACGCAACTGGAAAATCTGCTGACGGCGGAACAACAGCAGCAGTTGCAGGCTGCCCTTGCTCAGGGAGAACCTTTGCCAGCGGCGATCGCATCCCTCAACCTGACAGCAGCACAGCGGACTCAAGCAGAAGAAATCCTCAAAGCCTCTCATGACCAGGTGCAAACCATCCTGACGCCTGAGCAACAGCAGCAGTTGCGCGAATTGCGCCAATCTCATCGGGCAGGCAGGCACGGACTGCTGGGGGAGATGCCGCCTGAACTGGCTCAACGCCTTAACCTAACTGAAGACCAGCAAGCACAGCTCAAGCAGATTCGTGAGAATACCCGCAACCAAGTCGAAAATGTCCTGACGGCGGAACAACAGCAGCAGTTACAGGCAGCGATCGCCCAAGGGCAAGAAAGACCTGAAGCCTTCCGTGCCCTCAACCTGACAGAAGCACAGCGCATCCAAAGGCACGACATCCTCAAGGCAGCTCGTCAGCAAGCTAAAGCCGTCTTGACTGCGGAACAACAGCAGCAAATCCGCGACTTCATGCAATCTCATCGTTCGCAACTGCCACAGTAATCAACTGGCACAGTAATCAACTGGCACAGTAATCAACTGCCGCATGAGTCTGAACAAGAATAAATTCACTGCTTACAGCGGCAGCAGAGTACGCTCCTCCCGATACCCGATTCTCCCCACCCTACCCGCAACTTCAAAAAATCCATGCAAACTTCCGCCGCCCCACTTCACCCCTCGACCAATTTAAGAATTGCCCGCTTCTTGAAGGGTATTGATCATCTCTCTGATGCTTTAGGAACCAGCGTTCCGCCTATTGTCAACCTCGATGAATTGCGATCGCTCCCCCCTGGCACCTTGGGCCGAGCTTGGGCCGACTCCCTCGATCAACACCAGCTTCAGCCCTTTACCACGGGCTTTCGTCGTAAGCAGCTGCATGACGGAGTTCATGTGCTAACTGGCTATGGCATCGACCCCATTGGTGAAGCCGAAGTCCAAGCTTTTCTAATAGGAGCGAAGTTTCACCTGACCCATGTGATTTTGGGATTAGGGCTTTTGCGTCAGATCCGGCAGCAATCAAGCCTTTCTAACCCCATCAAACTAAGACTGCAACAAGCCTATCAACGCGGTCAGCAGGCTCAGTTTGATGTGGATAGTTGGCAACCCGAACTGATGTGGGATTTGCCTTTGGAGGAGGTGCGATCGCAGCTAGGCATTGCATAAGGCTATTCATAACGCCATAGTCCTCGGCATAGTCAACTTATAGGCATAGGACTATTGCCTCATGTGTCTCTAGAGCAGAACTTTTAGGGGTGGAATCATTGAATCTAAACGGATTGAAGGGGCTATTGGCGTTACTCTCAATGACTTGAGTACAGGTTTCACCTTTGTCTGACGCTCTTGTGCGACCCAGCTTCAGCAGTAGAATTTCAATGTTTTTGGCAACCTGAGCCGGACGCGATCGCCTACCTATTCCCTTTCGTAGGTCGTCAGATCGCGTCTATTTACAGTAGCTTATAGAACAGTTCAATAGATTCTGCTGCTTTTATGTCTGTGATCACTCCCAAGTCCTCACAAATTAAATCTTCCAGTCGCTTTTCCCTGTGGTTTTGGCTTGGGATGGCTGGAATTTTTTTCATATCGCTAGCCTTACGATTTTGGGGACTGAGCCGCTTCAACACGCTGGTATTTGACGAAGTTTACTACGCCAAATTTGCCAGCCATTTTTTGAAGCACGATATTGTGTTTACAGGTCACCCTCCGCTCAGCACCTACATTATTGCCTTTGGCATCTGGTTAGGTGAACAGATGCCCTGGGGGGATCACAGCCTGAAGAACGGCTTAGCAGGTCTTTTAATCTCTCCCTTCAGCTATCGCTGGTTAAACGCATTAACTGGTTCGTTTTTACCGCTCGTGGTGGCCGCGATCGCCTACCAACTCAGCTATCGCCGCAGCTATGCTTTGATTGCCGGACTGTTTCTGGCAGCAGACGGACTGTTTTTGGTGGAGTCCCGCTATGCCCTCAATAACGTATACCTGCTGTTATTTGGGCTTTTAGGGCAACTTTGCTTCCTGCTGGCGCTGCGGGCCTCAGCCCTACAACGCTGGATCTGGCTGGTGCTGGCTGGCATTAACTTCGGAGCCTCTGCCGCCATTAAATGGAATGGATTAGGGTTTTTGCTGGGAGCCATTTTGGTCTGGGCAATAGGTTGGCTGCTGCATTGGCTGAAGGTGAGCCGCACCGGAGCGACAGGCGATCGCCCTTCCCCTCTCCAAACGCCCCTCCAAAACCTGACCCAACTGCACCTGGGACATGTCCTGTTGTGCTGGGTGGCTATCCCAGCCCTCACCTATTACATCAGCTGGCTGCCTTACATGCAGCTCGACCACTCTGGCGAGAGCTTTTGGGATTTGCAGAACCGCACACTGGACTATCACGAGCGAGTCGGTGGCTTAAATGCTCATCCTTATTGCTCTCTGTGGTTTACTTGGCCGCTAATGCTGCGCCCGATCGCCTACTTTTACAAAACTTCCCGCAATATTAGCGAGTTACCCCCTGTTGTTGGCCCTCCTCTGCCTCCCCCC
>DATNOY010000206.1:0-14168 GCA_036703495.1 Coleofasciculaceae cyanobacterium | reverse complement strand
CTATCTACCGCCAAATTGTTATGGCTACAAATTGTCATGCCGATCGCTGCTGTGGGTTTTAGGGCAGCGATCGCAGAATAGATGTCCGTAGCCATGATGTTTAGGAACGTGAATTGAATCAAACCCCAAACATTAAAAGTTCAGTTTTCATTAATTCGTGATGCTTAGGACATTTTTGTGGGTGCGCACCCATGCCCCTGTCCTAACACCTGTGGCTACAGCTATAGCAGAATGAGGGTTAGTTCCTGAAGCTTAACGAACCGACCGTTTTAACTCCTGACTCTATGGAACTCACCATTACTCAAGTTGATGCTTTCACAAACGTTCCTTTTGGCGGCAATCCTGCCGCTGTTTGCGTTTTGCCAGAGCCAGTCAGCGATCGCTGGATGCAAAATATTGCGCTGGAAATGAATTTGTCGGAAACAGCGTTTTTGCTGAAACAGGCGGATGGCTACCGCTTGCGCTGGTTTACACCCAGCGTTGAGGTAGATCTTTGCGGTCATGCCACCCTGGCTAGCGCCCATGTGCTGCGGTCAGAAGGGCATCTGGCAGGCGATGCTGTAGCTCGGTTTCATACGCGCAGCGGACTCCTGCTAGCCAAGCAGCAAGGAGATTGGATTGAGCTAGATTTTCCTGCCAATCCTCCCCAGGAGATCGCCGCTCCAGCCGGGTTGATCCAGGTTTTGGGCAATGCCCCTGTGGAAAGCGTTTGGCAAAATTCGCTAGGCTATTTGGTAGTTCTAGACTCGGCTGAGGCTGTGCGAACGATCCAGCCTGACTTTGCCCAGATGGCGACTCTGCCAGTTTCGGGCGTCATCGTCACCAGCCGGTCTGACACCCCCGACTTCGACTTTATCTCTCGCTTTTTTGCACCCCAAATTGGCATTAACGAAGATCCTGTGACCGGGGCAGCCCACTGCTGTCTGGCCCCCTTCTGGAGCGATCGCCTCCACAAGTCTGACTTGATGGCCTATCAAGCTTCTGCCCGAGGCGGTGTAGTGAAAGTTCGCTGTCAGGGCGATCGCGTTTATTTAGGGGGGCAAGCCGTCACCGTTTTGCAAGGTAAACTGCTGGCCCTGCCCCAATAGCCCAATTCAATAGCTCAACCCAGTAGCTCAACCCAGTAGCTCAAGGCAATGGCGGCAAGGCTATTGCGTTGAGCTATTTGCGATCTGTCGTAGACTGCACATTTAGCAGCCGCGACCCCACGAACCGATCCATCCAGCCTTCTAGGTAGCGACGGTTGGCTTGCCGCTGCTCTAGATCATCGGTCGTGCGGGGATAGGGCATTAAGCCAAAGATGGCGGCAGTGGTGACGCAAAACATCGATTTCTGAAAACTCAGACAGAGTTTCACCCGAAAATCATCGCTGCCGCGCAATCCTTGCAGGTAAAAGTCCCGCAGGTAATCTGGAATGTAAGGCAGCATATCTTGCATCAGCAGCGTTGGCGGAATCCCGGCCCCACCAATGGGCAGCGGATCGGCAAACAGCGCCCCATAGTTAAAGTCCGCTTGATCGGGGGAGATTTGCCCAGCCTGAGCGTTATACGACACGGTGCCAAAGAAGGGAAATGAGCGGAAAAAGACAGCCTCGACGTAAGGCACAGCCGCATCCTTGAGGAAGGTTAGCCCTGCTGAAGCCGGAATAATTTCATAGACTTGCCCTTTGATCTCGACAGCATAGCTAATAGGATTGGCCGCCGCTGCTACCAACCCATCCTGGATATGCTGCACCACTTGGGCAATGGTCTGGATCTCGCCGCGATCGTAGCGATCGCTCAATTCCAGAAACATCCGGCTCATAACATTCCAGAACTGCCCTAACACGCTGTAGTAAGATAGCATCCGCACCTGTTCTGGCAGAAAGCCGGTGAACAGGCGATCGAGTCCCTGAACCAGCCAATCTCCGCGTGTTTTAGCTTGGATGGCGGCTCTCGCCCGCTGGCTAAACTCTTGACTGTCCAGGTAGGCATCCAAACCTTCGGCACCATGCCAAAACATGGCTTTCATGCAGTATTCGGCAAATTCATAATTGATGCGATCGTGCCACCAATGCTTGAGCAGCTTAGGTAGTGTCACTTCGCCATTGAAGTATTTAAAGAAAGGAAACAGCACCAAAAACTGATGATCGGCAATATAAATCAGGTTGCGCTGATAGGCATCTAAGACCATGCCATAGCTTTTGAGCACACCCACAACCTCCAAAACATTGTCTGGGGAATGGGGCAGCAACGCTTTGCCTGCTTCCAGGTTGTAGAGGATATCCGCTAAAGGATGTGAGGAGGACGGTAAGGTAATGGCAGCTTGGGTCATTGGGCAGTGAAGGATAGAGGAGCAACGGCAGGGATGCAGGAGCGGCTGAAGCGGATTGATGCGAATCCAGCAATGTCAATGATCCCCTACTACTTAGTGTTCCTTTCTCGATCCCCAGAGTCAAGGATCTAGAAGTTTAATTCGACTTATGGATGCCATAGAGATGGATGCCATAGAGATGGATGTCATAGAGAAAGCGATAGAGCTAGAGAGCCATGTTTAGGGCAATGTCTGGGAAATCCCACCCGGCAAATGCCATTCGCCCTGCGGAATCAACCAGAACAGGTATCTGATCAGCTTGCAGCTCCCTAACCTGAGCCCTAACAGCCGCCTTGCGGATCTTATCCTGGCAAAAAAGCTTTATCCCTCTCGGTTGGGCACTTCTTCTGTCATCGGCAGCTGGCGAAAATCGGGCAGTTCCATACGCTCTTCCTGCGCCACCAATTCTTTTTGGGGCTGCTTCAGCTCAATCGGCAGGGCGATCGGCTGAGCTTGCTCAATCCAGCAGCTGGCCACAGGCAGCGTATCTTCCAAATCTTCCAGCGGTCGGGGAATCACCATCACCGCATGCAGTTCGCCAATCCGCTCGGCTTCGTGCATCCCTACTTCTACCGCCATCACCACATCGGCAACCCGCCCCCGAATGATGGCCGTACACAAGCCATCTCCGGTAATTTCGTAAGCCCCTAGCTGCACATCGGCCGATTTCAGCATGGCATCAGCCGCTCCCACCATAGCCGGAAAACCGCGCGTTTCAATTAACCCGATCGCCAGATTGCTCAAGCGGCTATGCCCCTGCTCCGCCGCATACTTGGACAGACGATTGCTAATCGGCAAGACGGCCTCTAGATTAGGCATGGGGCGAGGAATGATCGTTTTGGCAATCAACTGGCCAAACTGTTCGGCCACATCGGCTCCCGCTTCTACCGCCAGCCGCACATCCGAAATATTGCCCCGCACCACCGCCGTGCAGTAGCCGCTGCCCGTCTTCTCATAGCCCACCAGCCGCACTGCCGCCGACTTCAGCATCATATCTGCCGTGCCTACGATCGCAGGAAAGCTGCGGGTTGAAACTAGCCCCAACGCGCTCCCTTGAGGAATCGGCGATCGATTGGATGAATTCATGGTAAATCCAGCTATTGCAGGCAGTAGCCCGTCTCTTCACTCTTTAGTATAAAGTGCAATCTATTATCCTGATGCTGGATCTGCGGGAGGGGGTTCTACCGCCTGACGATGAGGAAACATTGTCACCATCATCCGCTCTAAATAGGTGCGTCCATACACTACCTGCACCCCGCCCAGCGGCATCTCTGGTGCCCGCTGATCCTCAGAATCAGCGGCAGAGGGGGCCGGCTCAACCGTCTGAGCCGTAGGCTCTTGATCCGGCACCCGTTGCCCGCGGCCTGCGGACCCATTCTCACTTTCTCCAACCCCAAACGCCCTATTTACCTGCCGACTGTCATCCCCAATCAAAGAACCGGCCGCCACTAACTGCTGCGGCTCGATCGATCGATTCAAAATTGTCGTGGTAGAACCGATACAGGCGTTGCTGCCGATGGTGGCACCCCCCACAATCAACACGCCACTTCCCAGCGTTACCCCTGCTTCCAGCACCAGGTCGCCCTGATGGGCGTGCAGAATGGAGCCAATGCCAATACAGGCACCTGCACTCACCACGAGTTGACATCCAGGGTCAGCTTGCAGCAGCACCCCCGGTGCGATCGCCGCCGTCGGGTGAATCGTGACATTGCCACTCACAAAAAAGTGGGTGTCGTTGATCAAAGGAGGCGAGGGCGATCGCATGCAGGTATCTCTTGTACGGGGCTGTCCCAATTCTCCAAGGAGCAACTATGGCCGTTGGATGATGGTTTCTGCAACCCGGCGTTTCGTTTTAGTATCGATGCCTACCAAGCGCACATACTCACCCGGATTCTCAGCCACACAGCTTTCCAGGGCAGCAAACACATCCGTATCGCGAGTGCTTTGAATCGGCGCGCAACTTGTCCAGGAGGTAGTCTGGAAGCGACGTTTGTCGGCATGTTCAGCCGAAACACGATAGCCCTGAGCCAATAGCTGCCGCACCAGAGTTACGACCTCAGCGCTTAACTTACCGCTGGATGCAGCCGGCGCACCACCATTACTCGAAGGTGTATAGCTGCTGGAGGGGTAGCTGCTAGAGGGATAGCTGCTGGAGGGATAGCTGGAAGGCGCAGCCGTGTTGTTATCTCCCGGACGCTGCACAATCATCTCGGAAATCCGCTGTTTGACTTTTGTATCGATGCCAAACACCCGTACATACTCGCCCGCATGTTCATTTAGGCAACTTTCTAGGGCGGCAATTGCATCCGCTTCCCGCGTCGCTTTAATTGGGGAACAGCTGGTCCAGGTGCAGCTCTGGAAGCGACGCTTGTCGGCATGCTCAGTGCCAATCTGGTAGCCTTGAGCCACAAACTGACGTACTTTTTCAATCGCTTCTGGACTTAGTTTGGTGCTATGGCTGGGTGCTGCATAGCTGCTGCTGGCATAGCTGCTGCTGGCATAGCTGCTCTTTGTTGCACTAGAGGAAGCCTTAGCAGGAGCAGAAACCGTAACGCCACCCGGACGTTGCACAATTAATTCCGAAACTCGCCGCTTGGACTTGGTATCAATCCCAAACAAACGCACATATTCGCCTGCATGCTCTGCCACGCATTTTTCCAAAGCGGCAAATACATCTGCTTCGCGATTGCCTTGGATGGGTGAACAGCTATGCCAGGTACTCGTCTGAAAACGGCGCTTGTCGGCGTGCTCTGTACCAATGTGGTAGCCCTGGGCAAGGAGTTGACGAACCTGTTCAACGACTGCGGAATCGAGGCGAGGGGTAGTGATCATGAGACTGTTTGAAATAGAAGAACTGGACTGGCTAGAAGAACCGGCACTTTCGCCGCTGTAAACCTTTTCGAGATGCTGACGGATAGGCGTAATACAGGCAATATCTTGGGCGCAGTGGTAACCTGCTCGCAGCGCATGATTAACTCCCACCACATGCTCAGCAAACTGGGCATCTGCGTCGGACACATCCGGCAGGCGATCGGCTTGCTCCTGAGTCGTAACAATTGATCCAGACGGCACAAACTTTCCAGACGGAATTTCCACATCCTGAATCAGCACATGCATCATGACAATGCAGCCGTCTCCCACTCGAGCATTAAAAATGGTTGAGCGAAAGCCAATGAAACAGTTATCTCCCACATAGGCAGGACCATGGATCAGCGCCATATGGGTAATGGATGTGTTCTTGCCAATCCACACAGAGTAGGGGTGGTCATCATCGCCCAACACCCGTCCCTGCTCTAGTCCATGAATCACCACACCGTCTTGGACATTCGTGCCCTCTCCGATGCGGAAAGGACTTCCTTCGTCAGCTCGAATAGAAGTCCCTGGAGCAATCAGCACATTTGCGCCGACGGCTACATCACCAATAATGTTGGAAAAAGAATGGACATATGCCGTCTGATCAATTTCGGGCTGGGCCAGATCCTTCGACCAGGGAGTTGGTGGAGCAGCAGAGCCACTAGCAACCATAGATATCTCTCCTGTTGAGTACAGCCAACGGCTGCAATGAAGATGAATTTAGAGATGAGCTTTGCTCAAATAAGGTGGGAAATAGCTGAACCAGCAGAGCAGTGATCGCCCCATGTTTGCCGCTAATTCATCCCAAGACCTGCCTGATTGAGGCAGGGTTGGAACAAAAGGGCATGAGCCACCCTTAAAAATAGGGAATTTCAGGAGCGATCGCCCCTTCTACCGATCTTGATCGCGCTTGCTGTAGAGCCGTTGATTGTCCACACTGACCGTATCAATGATCCCAACAACTAGCGCATCAATCGGGCGGGTTTCGCTGCTAGGAGACTGGCGGGCAGCACTCCCTCGGCTCACCAAAACCCACTCATTAAGCCCAGCTCCCACGCTATCAGCTGCCACCTCATACCTAGGCAACGGTTGTCCGCTTTCATCTAGGAACTGCACTAGCAGAAACTTGACTCCCGTCAGGCTTTGTTCCTTATGAGTGCTAACAACCGTGCCACAAACTCTAGCAATTTGCATGAGAGTTTAGATGACCTTAGGAGCGACCGATTGGACGGATGCCGCTGACGCTCTCCCGGAACGCTTCTACTGCCTCGGTGTAACGGATAGGCAGTACATATTCCAGGTTTTCATGGGGACGAGCAATGATGTGCGTAGACAAAATTTGTCCACCATTTACCCGCTTGACGTTTTCAATGCCTGCTGCCACGGAAGCTTGCACCTCAGAGACATCCCCCCGCACAATTACGGTAACGCGACCGCTGCCGATCTTTTCATAACCCACAAGAGTTACACGGGCAGCCTTGACCATCGCATCAGCTGCTTCTACCACTGCTGGGAAACCCAAAGTTTCAACCATTCCAACTGCAATTGCCATCGTAATTCTCCCTTCCAGTTTGTTGCTGTAATCTCAACCAATCCGCTGAAGGTCTTTCAGCGACTTCCAACCATCAATAAAACCATCAAACCATCAGTGAATCTGATAGGTTGCCTGATAGTCTGCTCTTCCTATTCCCGGAATTGCTCTACCGCTTCGGTGTAGCGAATCGGCAAGACATACTCTAGGTTCTCATGAGGACGGGCAATAATGTGAGTCGAAATCACTTCACCGCCGTTAACTCGTTTTGCCGATTCCACTCCTGCTGCCACAGAGGCTTGCACCTCAGAGACATCGCCCCGCACAATCACCGTCACGCGACCGCTGCCAATCTTTTCATAGCCAACTAGCGTCACGCGAGCCGCTTTCACCATCGCATCGGCAGCTTCCACCACCGCAGGGAAACCCCTCGTCTCAATCATCCCAACCGCAATCGGCATCGTTTATCTCCTGCAACACAAGGGTTATTCGTAAAGATGCTGCTTGAAAATTTCGACGGAGTCACCAATCTTAAATTTTCATTAAAGCACTTCAGAATGCCCAAGTTTAACAATACAAGGCTTATTTAGCGTTTGGCAATATAAATCGAAATGATTGTATTTATAGGAAATATAAGTCTATCTAATTTAACCAGTAGCAATATTGAAGCTTCCGGCGGTTCTGTAGGTAAACCTGCTCCGAGCAATTCTAAAGATCCATAGATTCACTCGATTTTTCTATATCTACAATCTTTGGATTACTCCCCTGGTAATTCATTAAAGTATTGTTTGATTGTATTACGACAGAGTCTCATAGAGAGAGGTTTAAAGCTATCTGTCTACCCTAAATTTAGAAGTAAAAACTGCTCTATTAGATCAACCTAGAATACCAGGAAAATTTGCTGACCCCTCATCCCTGTAAGTCCCTCAAAGATAGACAGATCAACGAGTTGACCTGTAGAAATCTTATGGAATACAGCCCCCTATTATAACAGCGACAGGTCAAAAACATTTGGCTGAATTTTTCTTCAGGTGCTAGATGCTCCCAGAGATTGATTTCTTCACAAAATAACAGGGGTTTATAACGGTATTGAAAGAATAGAAAACTTTAAGTAATAAATGCTAATATTTTCTTAACAAAATCGCATGACCAGTTGAGTTTTGCTGGTTTTTATTGTCCTAAAATTGAATGGCTGCTGCCTGCCTTGGTTGCTCTGAACTGAGGCTGTTTTTGGCTCTACACTCCCCATGTTGGTTGGGCACACCTCTGCTGTTGCCTTGTCCATTGTCATGGACGCGATTTAGTCCTACCTATTTTTGTGACAAAGAGAAACAATGTTTGAGTTTCTTGCCCAGACTAGCTGGTGGGTTCCTCTCTACGGTTTGATTGGGGCAGTCGTTACGCTGCCTTGGTCGATTGGTCTAGTGCGTCGGACGGGTTCTCGCCCTGCGGCCTATCTGAATGTGCTGATGACGGTTGTGGCGTTAATTCATAGCTCTCTGCTGCTGTGGGCAGTTTGGGATTTAGCACCTGAACGATCGCTGGTTCCCTGGCTGCATGCTCCAGGTTTAGATATCTGGCTAACGTTGGTTACCTCTAGAACCAGCGTGGGTGCGGCCGTAATTATTACCGGGCTAAGCTTACTGGCTCAGGTGTTTGCCCTGGGCTATTTGGAAAAAGATTGGGCTCTAGCTCGCTTCTATGGACTCATGGGCTTCTTTGAAGCCGCGCTGAGCGGCATTGCCCTCAGCGATTCTTTGTTCTTAAGCTATGCCTTGCTAGAAGTCTTGACGCTCTCCACTTATCTTTTGGTGGGGTTTTGGTATGCTCAGCCTCTGGTGGTCACGGCCGCCCGCGATGCCTTCTTAACTAAACGCGTTGGAGACTTACTGCTGCTGATGGGCGTGGTAACGCTGTCAGCGATCGCCGGCAGTTTAGACTTTACTCACCTGGAAATTTGGGCCAGGACGGCTCACCTGTCTCCCCTAGTTGCCAACTTGTTAGGAGTGGCGCTGTTAGCTGGGCCGGTCGGTAAGTGCGCCCAGTTTCCGCTAAACCTTTGGCTTGATGAGGCCATGGAAGGCCCTAACCCTGCCTCCATTTTGCGAAATTCGGTAGTGGTGGCTTGCGGCGCTTATGTGCTGATTGAGCTGCAGCCTGTTCTGGCACTTTCTCCTCTAGGGCTAACGACACTGACCCTATTGGGAGCCATCACGGCCGTGGGAGCTTCTTTAGTGGCGATCGCTCAAATTGATATCAAGCGGGCTTTGTCTCATTCCACCAGTGCTTACCTGGGGCTAGTTTTTCTGGCAGTTGGGATGCAGCAGGATAAAATTGCCTTGCTCTTGCTGTTTGTGCATGGTATTGCCAAAGCGCTGCTGTTCATGAGCACTGGGTCGGTGATCTTAACAACCAGCACCCAAGACTTGAGAGAAATGGGTGGATTGGCTTCTCGTATGCCTGCCACAACCTTGGGTTTTGTTGTCGGGGCAGCCGCCTCGGTTGGATTGCTGCCCTTGGGCTGTTTTTTTGCCATGGTGTCTTGGGTCGAGGCTGCTTGGGTCCATGCCCCTTGGTTAGTGGGTGTGTTGCTGGTCGTAAATGGGCTAACAGCGTTTAACCTCGTCCGAGTTTTTGGGTTGGTGTTTTGGGGAGCACCAAAGCCCAAAACTCGTCGTGCCCCCGAAGTGGGCTGGCTGATGGCAGTGCCCATGGTCACGCTGACTATCTTTAATCTACTAACGCCTTTTGTGTTAGCCCAATGCCAGATGTTGCCGAGCTGGGATAATCCCAATCGCAGTGTCATTTTGCTGCTGTTGCTATCTAGCCTGTTGGGCTGTGGTTTGGGGGGCTGGCTATATCTCAGTCCTCAACAGCCCAAGCTGGTGCGAGTGATTGCGGCCCCATTGCGAGAGGTGCTGGCAGATGACTTCAAGATGGAGCGGCTGTATCAACTGAGTGTGGTGTTGGCGGTGGTTCTGGGATCACGGCTGACGGCTTGGTTCGATCGCTACGTTGTGGATGGGCTGGTGAATTTTGTCGGGGTTGCCTCTATCTTTAGTGGGGAAAGCCTCAAATACACCATTTCTGGACAGTCTCGCAACTATTTGCTGACGGTGTTCGTGGGCATTTTGCTGTCTTTAACGGCGTTGGGCTGGATGTTCTGGGAATGGTCACCAACTTTGCATGCTTTGTCCTTGAGGGGACAGCTTTAGGAGAGGTAGGGCCTGGGGGAAGCGGGAATGGCGGATTAGTCTAGTCAGCCCCGATCAAATGAAGTGTTGCATGGGAGCAGAGAACAGGAATGCTAAGTGTTTTGGTTTGGGTGCCGATCGCAGGTGCACTTTTGATTGCAATCATGCCGGAATCGTTAGTGCAGGTGCGGGCTCGTCAAGTGGCATTGGTGGCAGCGAGCGCTGTGCTGCTGTGGTCTATTTATCTCGTCACCCAATTCAATATTGCCGACTCCACTTGGCAGTTTCGGGAACTGTTGCCCTGGGTAGAAAGCTTAGGGTTAACCTATCAACTGGGACTCGACGGACTCTCTTTGCCGCTGCTGATAGTCAACAGCTTGCTCACCTGGATTGCGATCTTTGCTAGCGATCTGCAAATTAATCGCCCCCGGCTGTACTACATTTTGATGCTGATCTTAAGTGGTGCCGTGGCAGGGGCATTTCTGTCGCAAAATTTGTTGCTCTTCTTCCTGTTCTACGAAGTGGAACTGATTCCGCTCTATCTGGTAATTGCCATTTGGGGAGGTGCCCGTCGAGGCTACGCAGCCACCAAGTTTTTGATTTACACAGCCATCTCGGGTGCGCTAATTCTGGCTGCTTTCTTTGGCTTAGCCCTGATCAGCGGCTTTTCGACCTTTGATTACGATGTGCTGCAATCGCACACGCTGCCGCTCTCGACTCAGCTCATCCTACTGATTGTGCTGATCATCGGCTTCGGCATCAAAATTCCGATCGTGCCGTTCCACACCTGGCTACCTGATGCCCATGTTGAGGCCCCTACCCCGGTTTCGGTATTGCTGGCAGGGGTGCTGTTGAAGCTGGGCACCTATGGCTTGCTGCGGTTTGGTTTGGGGCTGTTTCCTGAGGCGTGGCGCGTGGTGTCTCCGGGGCTGGCAGCGATCGCCGTCGTCAGTGTGCTGTATGGCTCATTGGCTGCCATTGCCCAAACAGACATGAAGAAAATTGTCGCCTATAGCTCGGTGGGGCATATGGGCTACATTATTTTGGCCAGTGCTGCCGCAACGCCTTTGAGTTTGCAAGGGACGATCGCCCAAATGGTTAGCCACGGTTTGATTTCGGCCATGCTGTTCTTGTTGGTGGGCGTGGTTTATTCCAAGACAGGCACTCGCGATATCAACATTTTGCGTGGGCTACTCAGTCCGGAGCGGGGTTTGCCCCTGATTGGCAGCATGATGGTGATGGCGGCAATGGCCAGTGCCGGAATTCCTGGTATGGTCGGCTTTGTGGCAGAATTTCTGGTCTATCGCAGCAGCTTCACGGTGTTTCCGATACAGACGTTACTCTGCATGATTGGGACTGGGCTGACAGCCGTTTATTTTCTGATTCTGGTAAATAAGGTGTTCTTTGGGCGGCTACCCGAACAGTTTGAAAATCTGCCCCGGGTGCGCTGGCGCGATCGCATTCCTGCAGGAATCGTGGCTATCTTGGTGATTGCCCTAGGGATTCAACCTAATTGGATGCTGCGCTGGAGTGAACAAACTTCTTTGGCGCTGGGAATAGAGCGTCCAGATCAGGTTTTGATAGCTGCACCTGAAGCAGAGCTTCCAGAGGTGTCGCTGGGGAAAGGGCAAAATTCTGCGCCAGTGTTGCTTGAAAATTCGCAGGGGCAGTCCAGCCAAGTTTGAGGCAGTGTTCGACTCGAAGGGTTAGTGCCGTCAGGCGAGTCAAGATCTGCAGCCTGCTCAACCGCGCTTCAGCTGTGCTCTGGTTACAGTCCTGGCTTACAATCCGGGCTAAAGTCCGGGCTGCAGCCAGTGGTAAAAACCAGATTTTTTGAACTACCCTGAAAGAGTTGCGGTGCGTTCTGATCAACCTGCGGCTGTTCCTCCTGAAGGAGGCGGTCGGATGTTTTGCTACAGATTGCTATACTGAAGTCGCGTTATATCTAGTTTTAAGACATTCTATATTGAGTCTATGCAGCCCACTGACCCTAGCAAGTTTACTGAAAAAGCTTGGGAAGCGATCGTCAAATCCCAGGATGTTGCCCGGCGCTTTCGGCATCAGCAGCTAGAGGTGGAACATCTGGCGATCGCCATGCTTGAACTAGAGGGCACCATCAGCACCATGCTGACTAAGGCAGGCGTTGAGCCAAGCCGCTTGAAACAGCAGTTTGAAGGATTTGCCCAACGCCAGCCCAAAGTAGCATCAGATGGTCAGCTTTATTTAGGGCAAGGCTTGGATATTCTGCTCGACAGAGCCGAGGCATCTCGCAGCACGTTTCAAGACGACTTCATCTCGGTTGAGCATTTGTTGCTGGCACTGGCAGAGGACGATCGCATTGGTCGGCGGCTGTTTCGCAGCTTAGGCATGGAGCAAAAACAGCTAGAGACGGCCGTCAAAACGGTACGGGGTAGCCAAAAAGTTAAGGATCAAACCCCAGAATCTAGCTATGCGGCTTTAGAACGGTTTGGCCGCGACCTCACAGAGCAAGCCAAATCGGGCAAGCTGGATCCGGTGATTGGGCGGGATGAAGAAATCCGCCGAGTTGTGCAGGTGCTATCTCGGCGAACCAAGAATAATCCGGTGCTGATTGGCGAACCGGGCGTAGGAAAAACGGCAATTGCCGAAGCGCTGGCCCAGCGGATTGTCAACGGCGATGTGCCAGAGTCTTTGAAAGGGCGACAGTTGATTAGCCTGGATATGGGTTCGCTGATCGCCGGAGCCAAATACCGGGGAGAATTTGAGGATCGGTTGCGGGCTGTTCTGCGGGAAGTCACCAGCTCTGGAGGGCAAATTGTTCTCTTTATTGATGAACTGCATACCGTCGTGGGAGCCGGTTCTGCTCAGGGCACTATGGATGCCAGCAACCTGTTAAAACCGATGCTGGCGCGGGGAGAACTGCGCTGTATTGGGGCGACGACGCTGGATGAGTATCGTAAACACATTGAAAAAGATGCGGCGTTGGAGCGACGCTTCCAGCAGGTTTACGTGGGTCAGCCTTCGGTAGAAGACACGATTTCAATTTTGCGTGGTCTGAAAGAAAAATATGCGACGCATCACGGCGTTAAAATTGCGGATTCTGCCCTAGTCGCGGCAGCGACCCTGTCTGATCGGTACATTAGCGATCGCTTCCTGCCCGATAAAGCGATCGACCTGATTGATGAAGCGGCCGCCAAGCTGAACATGGAAAATACCTCTAAGCCTGCCGAGCTAGAGACCATTGAGCGGCGTTTGCGGCAGCTGCGAATGGAAAAGCTATCGCTAGAAGGAGAAGGGCAGCCTGCTGTATCTATTGGCGCTTATCAAGGCTCTAGAGAAAGGCTAGACAAAATTGATCAGGAAATTGCCGAACTAGAAGAACAAGAGGGCAATTTTAACCTGCAGTGGGGGTCGGAACGACACCTGCTAGATGCCATCAATGCGCTGAAAGAAGAAGAAGAGCTGCTGTTGCGGCAAATTGAAAAAGCCGAGCGGGACTACGACCTGAATACAGCCGCCCAGCTTAAGTACGGTAAGTTAGAAGCCGTCCATCGCGATCTGGAAGAAAAAGAAGCCAGTCTGGTGGAGATGCAGAAACGCAGCAGTTCGCTGCTGCGCGAACAGGTGACGGATGCCGATATTGCCGACATTGTGGCCAAGTGGACAGGCATTCCGGTCAATCGCTTGCTGGAATCGGAGCGGCAAAAGCTGTTGCAGATGGAAAGCTATTTGCACCAACGGGTGATTGGACAACAGGAAGCGGTTGAAGCCGTTTCGGCGGCCATTCGTCGGGCCCGAGCCGGGATGAAAGATCTGGGTCGGCCGATCGGTTCTTTTATGTTTCTCGGCCCTACAGGGGTCGGCAAAACGGAGCTGGCCCGAGCCTTAGCCGAGTGCTTATTTGACACCGATGACGCGTTGGTGCGGCTCGACATGTCGGAATACATGGAGAAAAACTCGGTCTCGCGGCTGATTGGGGCACCGCCGGGCTATGTCGGCTATGAGGAGGGCGGTCAACTTTCCGATGCCATTCGGCAACATCCTTATTCGGTGCTGCTGCTCGATGAAGTTGAGAAAGCTCACCCTGATGTATTTAATATTTTGCTGCAGCTCCTAGATGACGGCCGGATTACCGATTCCCAAGGGCGCACGGCTGATTGCCGCAATACTGTGGTGGTGATGACCAGCAATATTGGCAGTGAGCATATTTTGGATGTGTCGGGGGATGATTCCAAGTATGAGGAAATGCAAAAGCGGGT
>DATNOY010000205.1:0-2027 GCA_036703495.1 Coleofasciculaceae cyanobacterium | reverse complement strand
TGTCCATCTGCTACTTCTAGCCCCCGGCAAATATTATCCTGAAGCTGTCGAAGAAACGCACCAACCCGTTGCCGTGAATCGGATGGAGGGGCTGATGAAAAGTTAGAGGAACCTGAAGAGGTAGCGCCAGAAATAGGAGATTTCACCATAGCGATAGCTGATTCAACGATGATCTAACAACAAGATTTGAAAGGGATGATTCGCTTAATCAAACAACACTTAGCTAAAGGCGACCTTGCATTACCTGAGCCACCATTGCCGAATGAGCCTAATGAACTGAGTCTAGGACTAAATCAATAGCGCTAGCCTTCCCTCGATCTAGCCTATACCGATCTGGATCGATCTAACACAGCGTTAACGAATGTAAACGAATTGCCTAGATGCCCTGTCACTTGGGGTGGTGCTGACTGTCTATCGAGAACTGTCTACTGGGAAGTGGGATAGAGTGCTGGGCTGGCTGGCGGGTTTGGCAGCAGCTCAAGTCAGGAATCTAAATGACCTAGTAACCTGGACTACAATGATTAGTCTAGGTGAGATTTAGTCTAGGTGAACTGATTATCTAGGTGAACTAAGCTAGAAAAGATGCAGTTTGAACCAGAAACCACTGAAGTGAATAAACCTCAGTGCGACAGCTGTCAGTTCATCTGTTTTGCCACAAGGCTGCTGGAGAGAAATGGTCATGCTAGGTTCCTGGTTCAAATCAATTCGTCAAAGCTGGTGTGAGTATCCGCCCCTCGTTGGAACTTACCAAGTGCTGAGTTCAGCCTCAGTAGATGATCTGTGGCAAAAAGTCGTTGATTTAGCTGATGTATCCTGGCATCCCCTCTTGTCCAAAACGAATGTACCCTATGGCTTGATTCCTAAACCTGGGTTAATTTATCAGGCAGTCAGTCGCTTGTTTCCCATGCCTATTCAAATTTTTGTGGAGCGGGTTCTGCCTAGGGAGCTTCTCACAGTCAGGATTTTGGCCTTGCCAGGGTTAGAAGAACGAGTCACCTATCGGGTTGAGTCTACCTTGTGCGGCACGCGGGTATCTTATTCGGTGACCCTGCGCGGTTGGCTGTCGCCTCTGGTTTGGTCGGTGATTCGGCCGTATGCTGCTAAGGTTGCCAGCGAGTTGGCCCAAGCAGTAGAGCGGGAGTTGCTAACTAACTCAAGCCATCGGCAAAAGTTTGCTAAACCGGACGGGCTAGATTTTTTGAGCATCCTGCTGTTGCTAGCGGGTCTGGGGCAATGGGTTTGGCATACACCCGTTGGAATCTGCTTGCGCGCTTAATTTAACCCTTGACGCGACCCGTGATGGGAATGGTGTTTCAAATATTGTGTTGGTTACTTTTTAGTTACTTTTTGGAAGGGCGTGCAGTCCGTCCCTTTCCAATAAATGCAAGATAAACAAGCTGAATAAACAAACTGAGGGGCTAAGTTGAAGGAGATCTGAAGCGGAAGCAGCCACCTGAACCCTCCGCCAACAAGGTAGAATAAGCGTTGAGAATTTATGCTTAGCCGCCCTTGGCGATCGCCGCTATGATAGAGAACACGATGCCGAAAACGCTTGATGTTAGCACTGTTCTTGAGGTACTGCGTCCGGTTCAAGACCCCGAACTCCGCAAGAGCCTGGTAGAACTCAATATGATCCGCAATGTCACTGTGGAGGGCGGCAACGTCAGCTTTACTCTGGTGCTAACCACTCCTGCCTGTCCCTTGCGGCAATTTATCGTGGAGGATTGTGAGCGAGCCGTTAATACGCTTCCTGGTGTGCAGCGTGTCTCTGTCGAGGTTACAGCCGAGACGCCGCAGCAGAAAGCGTTGCCCGATCGCACTGGCATTGCAGGCGTCAAAAATATCCTGGCAATTTCTAGCGGCAAAGGGGGCGTTGGCAAGAGCACGATCGCCGTCAACGTGGCGGTAGCGTTAGCTCAGGCGGGCGCTAAGGTGGGGCTAATTGATGCGGATATATATGGCCCTAATACGCCCACTATGCTGGGTTTAAGCCAGGCTAAAGTGACGGTGCAGCAGGGCGAAAAAGG
>DATNOY010000204.1:0-3829 GCA_036703495.1 Coleofasciculaceae cyanobacterium | reverse complement strand
TTGAGAAATTAGTTCTTCTAGCTGATCTACTACCAGAAGTAATCTGGTGGAAAAATGATTTTGGCTCCATTTCTGAATCGCTGAGACAACTGACTCCGATTCAAATGGAGAGGCTTGTAATAGCTCAGCAATAGACAAACTACTTTTCTGTAAAGCATCCTGTAATGCAGCAAGTGGTGATTCACCAGGACGGATAATTGCTAAAATCTGCCACTGTTGGTGTTTATGTTGATGCGATTGTCTCTCTCGCTGTAGCTGATGATTAAGCTGCTGTTGGTGAATCTTTAATTCTTCTAGGTGGGGAATTAACCCTGCTTTCACCAAGCTCGATTTACCAGAACCCGATGCACCCAGTACAACAGTGAAGGGATGATCGCAGACAAAATTGCACAGGTTTTCAATCAACGTCATTCTGCCAAAAAATAGGGCACTGTGCTCCTTCTCGTAAGATTTAAGACCACGATAGGGGTTATTTTCTTCTGGATTATCAAAAGAAGGAGCTGGATTTAAGTTTAAGACGTGTCCAGGAGTAAGAAAAATGTACTCTCCTTTGTCATGTTTTTTGAGGCACCAGATTCCAGGTGTTTGGCGCAAACTACAGGCATCTGTTGCCACTTCAACGGCATCGCGTAAGTAAAGATAAAGTTCAGTTGCAGTAATCACTCCATCTCCAGCAGGTTGCCCTGCCTTTGGAACCGGATAAACGTCTGCACTGCCACTGAGAGCATCCATAAGGGCTGCAGCAAAGGGAGAATGCCCAGTTCGACCGGAATCTATACCGCGATTGTTCTTCAGTTCTAAGGCATCTGAGGCGTACTGATCGTGAGATGCGGAGGTGATAACCTGCCAGGCAAAATCTTGAATAAAGCGATCGTAGCGCTCTTTATGAATGACTTCAGCAACGGAAACAAGTTTACGGGTGCTTGACCAGCGGAAAGCGCCAGCAAAACAACAGTCGAGAATAATCAAGCAGTGGCGACAGGACATCTGAGTTAGGGCAGTTTCTACCTGAGTCATGGGTAGATAAGTAGATACATCGCCCAGCTTGGCATCCTGGGGAATCAAATAGCCCTGTGGACCTTCATCTCCATTAAGAGCAATGCCATGCCCCGCAAAGTAAAAAAGGAGGCGATCGTCTTGATCAAGATGAAGGTTTTGGAGTAGCGCATTCAAGTTTGCCAGAGTTGCAGTTTCATCCAGGCATAATTTGACTTCGTAATGGTGGTCATCTTGCAGAACTTGAGCAATAGCTTTTGCATCAGGGATGGCAGTATGCAGAGGAGAAATTCCGTTTCCATAACGGTTGATACCAATCACAATCGCAAGGCTCTGCTTGAATCCAGACCTAGTAAAATGCTCCCTGAAATTGGCTAATCACAAGTTGAGCTCATCAACTGAGTTGTTGAGTTTTCTAATTTCCGATATTCTTCACCATGAGCGTAGAAAACCGTATTACCCGGAAGGTAAATACATGCAATTTTAAAGTTCAGTATAATTATTTTTTACCTTGTAGAGATTTTATCCCTAAGTTGTTTCATTAAGGCACAAAGTTATTTTATATCTTTTAACATTTTGAGCAAAATCTGAGCGCATCCTACGATTCTGTGCAAAGCACGAATCGTTAGTTAGCGAAGGCAGTAAACTGTCGGATCTGCTACAATGTATATGAGCATAGCGTTTCATCGATTCAGCACGACCCATTTTGATCGAATCTAGACACCCCGAGAGTATGGGGTTCTGGAGGGAAACAGGCATAACGAGCGCATTCTTCAGGTAAAACTCTTAATGCAATACGAAGATTTGATTTCAATCTTCAACTCTGCAAGGAAACTATGCAGAGCGGTTATCGGGCAAAAGTTCCCGAAACCGACCGAGAACAGCGGCTATCTGGTCTGGGATAGAGAAGAAGCCGCAATTCTATCCGTCAGGATGAATCGTCGGTTCCGTTCACGATTGTGGGTCTGCCCTGGGCTTGAATGCCAATGCTCTTGAAGCTAAACGCCTGCTTTTTGCTTTTCCTATACAGGTCTTGAGCGTCATCATATAGCACCAGCAAGGCATTGGTGTGCGGATCAAACATCTGTACAATTAGCTTCAGCCATTCGGAGCGGAAATCATGCCCCTCATCAATCATCACAGCTCCATATTTGCCACCGGGAATGTGTCCCCCTGCAACGGACTGCGCGACCTGGTGCACCAGTTGTTCCACATAGGCTTCACCCTGATATTGCCTGTAGTCTGGCTTGGGCAGTCGATGGGTTTTGAGCTGATCGCTACACCAGCCATGAAAGTGGCGAACGATGACCCGATCGCCTAACCCTTTCGCTTGCATCATCTGCTGGAGTTTGGCTCCTACACCCTGCTGGTACAGGATATTGATGAGCTTCAGAAAACCCTCAATAGCAACTATGGTCTGTTTGGCATCGTTGTGACAAACTGCACCTCTACAAGCCCATTCAGGGCAGATCATCGGTCGGGTCTATTACGTCCGAGGGATTGTGCCCGATTTCTGGGCAGATTACTGGAAATGGATTCAAGGTCTACCAGGGAGTCTGCTCAGCAATCATGGGGCACAAAAATACTATGCCTTGACGACTAGCCTTTTCTTCTTCGGTGGATTGACATCTTGGAGTTTCATTGAATGGATTTTTTATAGTAAGCGCCTTCAGAAACGATTGGCTCAGCAAGAAAAGGACCGAATTCTAGTATCCAGACAGCAGGATTACTAAACTAGTTTGAGGCAAAACAGTAAGCTAGGTTTAGCTTTGCTGCTTAAGCGACATTAATGTGTCTCCACGACCAATAGAGAGTCACTGTACAAAAACTCTCCGTTTAGTGATCGGTCTTAAATTTTTTCCACTGATTTGGCGGTGGGGTTAGAAACTCGTATGCCCCTGCGGCTTCTCCCGTGGCTGTCAATACAATGTCAAACGACAGAGACAGACGTAACTCCTGGGTTTCGTTCATGCTAACTGCATGGCGTTGCTTTGCTGGAAAAATGAGCAACCGCCCTTCGACAGGCGGGTAAGCCACATAAAGCTGATTGAGATCGTTCTCTGCATCGACAATATCTGTGTTTTCACTGCCTAATCCTGGACACACCTCATTCACCCGTGCATCATTGAAAAAAAGGAGACTCCCTGGATCGCTCATCTCATCTGTGGGAACTTGAATGTAGTAAACCGCGCTGACATGGGCAGTGTTGTGGCAATGCGCCCCAACTTCCTGTGCGGTGCGAGAGACAATGGGCCATGCTCTTTGAATGTATAAATCCACTTTGCTGAGATCTACACCGATGTTTTCAAGATACGTCGTTGTGTTCTGCTCAACCTGTTCTACAATCCATCTGAAAGCTGGATGAGTATGAATTTGATTAACACCGTGAATATCTCCCGTCCAGGCCATCTCAGTATAATTCTGAGGTTCGATCCCTTCCTGCTCTAGCTCCAGGACTGCTTCAATCAAACTCTGTCGATGTTTCGAGGCATCTGGCAAATCCTCGTAATAAATCGCCAGCGGGAACCAGGTTTCAATGGGCATCTTGATTGATGTAACGACAGTTTCCAGTTTTGCACTAAATTGTCACCTTTTTTGGGCGTTGTTGCATGAAAAAGGGGTTGCGGACGGGAGAGACATGGGAAATTCTAAGGTTCTGTCGCAAACTTTTTAGAGGGGAAAACGAGCGTGACAATCTCAGTAGATCAAAAAATTATTCCGAGGTAGGTAAATAGATAGCCGTAATGGGTGGAAAATGTCGCTCAACAGCAAGTGAGAGAAATTCCAGCATCGTTTTGAGGCTAAATAACTCTCGATACACAACTCGTCCTCC
>DATNOY010000203.1:0-10586 GCA_036703495.1 Coleofasciculaceae cyanobacterium | reverse complement strand
GTCCTCTACCGCCGCACCAGTCGAGTTCCCCCGCACGGTCAATCTTCGATAGCATCAGCGCCCTCAGCTCGTCCTGGCGTAGAAGAAAGCTGCCGGCTTACCTGTTTCTCGCCCTCTGCCTCAACGCGATCTTTGCCCCCGCCGTTTTCGCTGCAACCGGTGGAGAACTGCACCGACTCCAGGCTTGGGCGATCGCTCTCCTCGGCATCACAACCGTCAGCTTATCCACCTACCTGTTCGTCGTCATGTTTCAACCTGAAAAATTCTAACCTCCCTCATTTCCTATGACCCTCATTCAAGAAACCACCAGAGCCATCCGAACCACCTTTGTCCTCTGGATTCTCACAGCCATCCTGTATCCGTTGCTGATGATTGTCTTAGGACAACTCATTTTTCCCTACCAAGCCAACGGCAGCCTGATTAAAAACGCTGAAGGGACAGTGGTGGGATCTGCCTTAATTGGGCAACCTTTTACGTCCGATCGCTACTTCAACAGTCGTCCTAGCACCAGCAGCTACAGTACCGCCACTCCGACAAAAGACCCCGCAGGCGTGCTGAAAACGGGTGTTTCTGGAGCGAGCAACTTAGCACCCAGCAACCCAGCCCTACTAGAGCGGATGCAAGGAAATAACGATCCTGATCCGGCTAAAAAAGTTGAAGGGGATCTAAACCGATTAAAATCAGCAGGGATTCTACCCACCGCAGACCTGCTGTATACATCGGGTTCTAGCCTTGATCCCCACATTACCGTGGAAGCGGCTCTGAATCAGCTGACGCGAGTTGCTACCGACCGAAAGCTTCAACCTAGCCAGATTGAACCGTTAATTGCCCAAAACACAGACGGTCGTTTTCTGGGCATCTTCGGCGAACCAGGTGTTAACGTGCTCAAACTGAATTTGGCGCTAGATGCCTTACGTCCTTAGCTCTATGTATCACCCTACCCCGTCTTCTCCCGACTTAGTTTACAATACAGCTCCCCGCAAAGGTAAACACAAAATTTTCATTGGCATGGCTCCAGGTGTAGGCAAAACCTACAAGATGCTAGAAGAGGGACACTGTCTCAAACGAGAGGGCATTGATGTTATCATTGGACTGCTGGAAACCCACAAACGCAAAGAAACTGCAGAAAAGGCGATCGGGTTAGAGGTTGTCCCTCGTAAGCACGTCATGCATGCTGGCATTGTGCTGGAGGAAATGGATACGGATGCCATTCTGAAACGTTGCCCACAGCTAGTATTGGTCGATGAATTAGCCCATACAAATGTTCCAGGTTCGGAACGGGAAAAACGCTATCAGGATGTTGAAGTCCTGCTCAATGCCGGAATTGATGTTTACTCTACGGTCAACATTCAGCACCAAGAAAGCTTGAATGATCTGGTGGCGCGAATTACAGGGGTGGTGGTACGAGAACGAGTACCCGATCGGATGATCGAAAGCGCCGATGAGATTGTGGTAGTCGATGTCACACCTGAAACCTTGCAAGAACGACTGCAGGATGGCAAAATCTACGCCCCTGAGAAAATTGAACAGTCGCTACAAAACTTTTTCCAACGAGGAAACTTGATTGCCCTGCGCGAACTGGCCCTGCGGGAGATTGCCAACAATGTGGAAGCCCACGGCATAGATGCAGCGCCCACAGGGCAATTTTGCAATATCCATGAACGGGTCTTGGTTTGTATTTCCACTAACCCAAATTCTGCCCCCCTACTGCGCCGGGGTGCCCGCATTGCTGATTATATGAAAGCACCGCTCTATGTTCTGTTTGTCAAGACTTCAGACCGCTTTCTGACTAAAACCGAAGCCCTGCATGTTGAAACCTGCGAACGCCTGTGCAAAGAGTTTGAAGGAGAATTTTTGCGCGTTACGCATCCCCATGTTGCGGAAGCGATCGCTCAAGTTGCCAAAGAACGCCGAATTACTCAAGTGGTTCTTGGAAAAACCCAAAAGCCGAAGTGGAAATTTTTGCTGAAGGGATCGCTGGTTGACCAGTTGATGCGATCGCTCAATCAAGTTGATATTCACATCATTGGCACAAACTAAGTATCATTAAAAATCCTTATTTAGTCCTGATCAAATTTGAGCGGAGCCTGGGGAAATTGTCAGGATGCCCCCCAGTTAAAGGTGGAACCCTGCACCCCGAACTTACCCGTTAGACTTGGTACATGCTAAGAACCTGACGCTACATAGAGTCAAGGGAAACAAATTCATCCTCTACAACACGCTGCAGTGTTCTCTCGCCCATGACCGCATGTCGTGGGTTATCGACTAAACCGGTATCCAGTAGAAGGACTCCAAACATAACCGCCCATCCTTTGGCGCGTTGCAGGGTCGCTTCTGAAGCAATGGCATATTCTGCGATCGCCTGTTGGCGAGCATTTTGGCTCGAAAAAAGCATCCAGATTGCTGCCAGATCGGTTGCGCGATCGCCTGCTGTCAAATCTCCCCAATCAATGATGCCTGTGATTAGACCCCTCTCCACCAGGATGTTACGGGCATGCAGATCACCATGTAGCCAGGTTGGCTCAACATCAATCGGTGCATTCAGCGCCTGATTCCAGATTCGTTTAACTGCCGGAGTGATGAGATTCGTCTTCCGCTCAAGCTGCTGGATTCTTTCGGCAACTGCAGCCGCTCGATGCTGCAGCGGCACACCTCTGAAAGGGTTGCATGGCGCATTGGAGGGTGCGGGGATATGGAGCGATCGCAGGAATGCGGCAAACCGTTGAGCTTGATTGGCATCGGGTTCCTGCTGGTCAGCCGTTGCACCGGGTAGCCACGGTAAGATACTCCAACACCAGGGGTAGTCTAGGGCGGGCTGTCCGATCCGGTAAGGCGTTGGAATGGAGATAGGCAGTTTAGGCAACTGGGGCAGCCAAATTTGCTCATTTTTAATGAGTGTGGCAGCCATTTGGCGACGGGGAAGACGAACAGACCATTGATCGCCCAGTCGGAACATAACATTGTCCCAACCTGCATCAACGCGTTGGAGCGGCAAATGGGCTAGGTCAGGATGTTGTTCCGCCAATAAATTAGAGACAATTGACACATCAATTTCAATCTCCGAGGCTGGAGTTCCGAACGAACTGGATTTTCTTGCTGAACTCATGAGCTATCTCCCAGCTATCATCTGGCTATAGATAGCCATCCCAAATGATTTGCGAGAAGGGGGTGGAGGGGGCAGTGCCCCCTCCTTGGGGACAAAGTCCCCAAACCCTCCCAAGGTTGAGCACCTGCGGTATCAAGATCCATAGCAGGGCAAAACTCGTTTGGATCGTCTAGGTTGCCTACTAAGTTGCCACTAAGTTGCCTACTAAAAGGAATGAACCGATGTCTCTATCTTCGCTTCATCTTTTGGTCAAGGAAGTCTAAAAACACGCTGACTTTTTGAGGAACATATTTTCGGCTGGGATAAACCACGTTGATAGGACTTGGAGCCGAAGACCACTGAGGCAAAACGTTGATTAACTCCTGACGCTTGAGATCTGACTGTGCCAGAAATTCTGGGATGAGTCCAATACCTAACCCAGAAACGATCGCTTGATGAATTGGTGTGATGTTGTTGCTGAGCAAACGGGGACGAAAGCGAACGGTTTCGATTTCCTGCTGATCGGTTTGCAGTGTCCAGGTTAGCTCATTTTGGTTTGGAGCTATGCTCAGCAGCGTGTGTGCTTTAAGATCGGCGATCGCCATAGGCTCACCCCGCTCCTTTAGATAGGCTGGACTAGCAAACAGCTTCAAGCGCCCGACACTCAACGGTTTCATCACCAGCGTCGAATCCTCTAAATGGCCAACCCGAATGGCGACATCAAACCCTTCTTTAATTAACCCTTTTCGTTCATCGGTAGCATGGAGCATAACTCGTAACTCTGGATAGGTTCGCAAGAACTCTGGTAAATTGGGCGAGAGAAACGATTGTACAAAAATCACTGGTGCTATGACTCTCAAGAGTCCCTGAGGCTGCCCTTGCAAGCTAGCGATCGCATCATTCGCATCATGTAAAGCATCCAGCATGGGCAAGCAGTTTTCGTAATAGAGGCGTCCTTCTTCGGTCAGAGAGACTCGTCGTGTCGTCCGGTGCAACAGGCGTGTCCCCAACCGTTGCTCTAGTTCGTTGATTTTGAGGCTAACGGTAGATTTGGGTAGATTGAGCGATCGCGCCGCCGCTACGAATCCACCTAACTCCGCTACTTTCAGAAATACTATGACTGCATTCAAATCGTCCATTGCCTGACAGGATTGCGATGAGATGATCCTAACTCTCAGATTATCCAATAGGGCGAACAATAAATCCAGGCAAACCACCTTTATCTAAATGGCTTGGCTCGTCATCATAAGAGATACAGTGAGATTAATGCATTAGCTAAAAGTGGAGATAGATAATGCGCAAACAAAATCGATTACTATCGGGACGCCAAATAACTATTACAAGTTTAATTGTTGCTGCCGTTGGAGTTGTGATTCAAATCATTTCGGGTGCTCCTTATCCACCAGTTCCGCCAGTATTTTTGATCCTGTTGATACCGGCTGGTCTGATTGCCTTTGGGCACTGGCGGTGGACACCGATTCTTGCTGTAGTAGCCGGGTTGTTTTTGATTAGCGGACTCTTTTTAAGTGGGGCATTAGTCCGTCTGTTTGATCTTAGTCAGTTTGGGGTATGTGTTGGCTTATGGATACAGATGTTGGGAGTGCTTGTTGCTACTATTGCTGGAATTATGAATACGGTGCGGAATTACCAGCATGATCGTAGGCGAATCCGTTCAGAACCGTAATGAAATCCTCTGAGTGCGTAGCACTATATCAGCTCACGAAGTGGGAAGAAGTTGTCAAAACATTGAGAGAGGAAGTACCTTGAAACTGAATCATTTAAATCTTCAGGTCACTGATGTGCAAGCGGCGCGAGACTTTTTTGAAACATTTTTTGAGTTTCGTTGCTCTTATTCCAGGGCAGAGTTGGTCATCCTTGAAGATGAAGCTGGATTTGCTCTAGCTGTCAGTAATTTAAGTGGGATATCAAACCCGCAGTACCCCAAAGATTTCCATGTTGGGTTCAGGTTAGACACTGTTGAAGAAGTCAAAAGGCTCTACGATCGCTTAAAAAACGCAGACATTCCAATCAATTTTGATCTCCAGACGGCGGGGCCAAGTTTAGTATTTCGATGCTATGGTCCAGATTCTATTCTCGTTGAAGTGAGTACACTCGCTAGCTAATTTACGAGTAAACAGCAACGTTCAGTAGAACTGCGATTTCTACCACGATCTTTCCAAAATGCCCACCTCGTGCCATTTCTTCAAACGCATTACTGACGCTATCCCTCCACCCTTGCAAACCACAACCAGGGCACAATGGAGCCTGCGATCGCCCTTCCCATTCCCTAAACTTTTGTTTTGAAATCGTTGCTCCATCATCCGGAAAGAATTAGGATTAACTTTCGACCACTGCGTTCAACAGCTCTCGCATCAGTTCTGGAATGGCATTAGCATATTGATTCCGTGTGACGGACTCCATGCTAGACAAAACGGGGAGCCATCGCAAGGCGGCAGGAATTGCGGCTAATTGCTGGGCTAGATCAAAGGCAAGTTCCAATCGCTCCTGAGGTTCGTAGTCAGTCCATGCTTCCAGATAACGAGCTTTAAGGCATTGAAACCAGGCTGAATCAGCTTCCAGCTTGAATCGTCGCCTTAAATTGACATCAATACTATGCAGGCTGAAGAAGGGATGGGAGATGCTGCTATCCCCCCAGTCGAAGAAGCGGTAGTATCCATTTAAGATAAAGATATTGCCGTCATGTAAATCACCATGATGAAGTGTTTCTGGGATTCTAAATGCTGCTAGTTTTGCACACAAGCTAGCAACGATATCAACACAATTTTGCAACTGCTGATATTCATCTGAACTCAATCCATTGGGATGATTGAGACCGATCGCTTCCTCCTGATTCAAAAGTTCTTGAAATCGGGTTGGCAGTAAGGCTAACCGGCGATCGCACACCCTCATCTTCAGCAATTCATCCACATGCTGAGCCGCTTCCTGTTGCAATTTGGCGTAGCTCGGCAACAGCAATTCCCAGTGCTGAATGTCATCCGTCGTGCTCAGGCTCTCCCTGAGTCTCACGCCTCCATCTGCCATCAGCAACCATCCTCTTTGCCGATCAGCCGCTAGAATCTGAGGTACGCAAGGAGGATACCAGTGGAAAAGAGCTTGAGTCAGCGCTGCTTCATAGGCTAAATCGGGAATAACCGCTTTGAAGTAAAAGTCACCTGCAGGGGTTGGAATTCGTAGTACTGTTGACCAGTGCCGAATGTGAGGTTGGGCGATCGCTCCGATCCGGTCAATCCCATGTCGATGCAATACATCATCAATCCACTGACCAGCTTGCTCTAGCCAGAAGGGTTGTACCCAAAGCAGATGAGAAGGATGATTCATGGGCGTTTACAGTATTACAGTCCTTCGACAAACATTAACCGACGGTCTAGTACGCTCTCCCGAAGTTGTAAAGCTTCAGCATAATCGGGTGATGTGTACCATTCTTGCGCTTTTTCTAGAGAAGGAAATTCGACAATCACAATTCGCCGTTCTGTGGCTTTGCCCTCGACGACTTGAGGATTTGCCCCTCGCACCAAATAGCGTCCTTCATATTTGACAATTGAAGCGGCAGCCAGGCTTCTGTAGGTGTTAGCCAGGTTTTCATCTAAAATTGTGACTTCAGAGATGACATAAGCGCTCATAACTCTCCTTCGTTAGCACCGTGTTGAGAGAATATCGGATTGGGAGCATTGCCAGTATGGTTCTAGCGATGGCTTAATGGCTCCCGGATGTCCATCCGTTTAATCAAATCATCTGCAAATGTGTAGAGATGCTGAACCCGTTGATCTACGATTAAGGTTCCCGCTAAATCCCGCACCACTTGATGGACATCGACGACGATGCGTTGATGTTCGTCCAGTTGAAACGCCTGTGGTTCGACGTGCGGATCAACGATGCTCCACTGGCGAGTCCAATAGGCTCGCACCGCTTCATGCCCGTGAACGTGCCCTCCTTCCATACCGTTTGCTCATTCCACCTCGGGATGCATGACTGCGAGAACAGCGTTGATATCACGGGCATTAAAGTCAGCGTAGGCTTGCCTGAGTAAATCCTGTGGCGTTTGCGTCATGTTTGCCACTCCGATAAAGAACAAATCTCCAACGGATGAGCCAATGCTGTCTCAGTGAGTTTTAGAACTGCTTGTGTATGGGGTTGGGAAAGATGAGAGTCGAATGCTTCTTGATTTTGCCAACGTTCGAGTAGAAATAGCGTGTTAGGCTCATCTTGAGCGGCAAAGAGATTCATAGAAACGTATCCAGGCTCTTGACGAGCATAGGTGAGATCGTTGACCAATGCTTGTTTGAGAACATCGCTCATTTCTGGCTTGACCTTGAAGGTCACCAGCATTGCCACCTGTTGCATCATCAGTTTAGTTTCCATAGTCTTACCCTAGATCTTCAGTCTTACCCTAAATCTTCGAGCGCACTCTAAGTCAAGCAGGTTTGGCAAAAAACTTTTTCCTCCCTCAGTTAATTTTGCTAATCGATTTTGCACCATCCTTTCGGCCAGTGCCACCGTACCCGGTATCCGTCACACTAGACAAGGATGCAATGTTGACTGAGTATCTAGCGCTGAAAGGATCACCATGAATACTAAAATAGCGGCTGTTGGAACCGTTCTATCGGTTCGACGCTATCCTGTCAAATCGATGCAGGGAGAAGCAATCAACGGAGTTGAGATGACTGAACGGGGCGTGTTGGGCGATCGCGCTTATGCTTTGATGGATAGGACAACAGGGCACATCGCCAGTGCCAAATATCCTCGGAAGTGGGGTCAACTTCTAGAGTGCCACGCCCGGTTTGTCGAGCCTCCCCAACTGAACAAATCACTTCCACCCGTTTGGATTACCTTGCCCAACGGAGAGGTTGTATGCAGCGACCAGCCTGACATCGATCAGATTTTATCGAACCTGTTAGGACGTGATGTGACTTTGTTGGCAGAAGCTCCTGTCAATCCGACCCGTGAGGCAGATAGAACCCCTCTTGATGGTTCTTCAACTGAAGAAAAAATTCGCCAGGAAGCAGTTGCCTTTGCCGCTCCAACCGGGACGTTTTTCGACTATTCACCTATCCATCTTTTAACGACAGCAACAATCAATTGCCTCAAAGATCGGTTTCCTTCAGGGCAATTTGAGATGCGTCGATTTCGCCCAAATATTGTGATACAGACCCCTGACGCCGAACGAGACTTTGTTGAAAATCAGTGGTTAGGTCATCGGGCAACTATTGGGATAAAAGCTCAACTCCATATTATCGACCCCTGTCCCCGTTGTGTCATGACCACATTACCCCAAGAAGATTTGCCTCGCGATATTGGTATTTTGCAAACCATCGCGCACCATAACCAGGTTGAAAGTTTTACACTTGCTCCGGGCAGGATACTTCCAGCAATCGCCGGAGTCTATGCAGCAGTAGTTGGCGAAGGCAGGATTTGCAGGGGCGATGCCATCAGTTTACAGCAAGAATCCCCATGAGTCATGGTTTTCAAGATAAAGACGAGACGCCAGAAACTATCATGCCAAGTCCATATACACTTACTGGCTACTCGCCAGCCTGACCCAATGAATTCAATCAAGAAGCCGAACGTTTCAAAAGACTGCTCGGTGATTAGCTGATTACAGTGCATCTGCAGTATGTGCAGATAAAGCTTGCCCCAAGTATCGGCATCCTGATCAAGAATGTTATGAAAGTAAATGAAGCAGTGATCGTTGCTCTTCTGGGGGGTAAGAATCCATTGCAGAAGCTTGGACAATCTCAATCACCTTTTGAATGCCTACAGTCATAATGGAGGATAAGGCTACCTCCCAATGTCCTGAATCCACGTCCTGAATCCGTGCCCTATATGAACGAGTTGAGACAGACCCTCCAAAACGAGTGTTATGGTAGAGCGCTGGAACAACGCAAACATTGGTACTCCGCTGCAGCGGTGGCGTATCAGCAAGTTAGACCTCGCTATCCTCAAGTCTTGATCGATCGCGTGATCGAAATGGCTCATCTTTCTTCTGACTCAACCTTGCTGGAAGTTGGGTGTGGTCCAGCGATCGCTACTCCTGCCTTTGCGGCTCTGGGTGGTCGCATGGTCTGTGTTGAACCCAATCCCGATCTTTATCATCTTGCTCAAGCAGCTTGTGAATCTTATCCCAATGTAGAGCTGCAAAACTGCTCATTTGAAGAATGGGAGTTGGCACCCCAACAGTTTGATGCAGTAGTAGCAGCTAGCTCATTTCATTGGATTCCTCCAGAAATCGGCTATCCTAAAGCAGCGGCAGCGTTGCGCCCAAGTGGCCATTTGATTTTGCTGTGGAATAAAGAACTGCAGCCTCAATATGAGGTATATCAGCAATTATCACCGGTTTATCAAACGCATGCACCCTCGTTAATCCGCCCCTATGAAGATAGCGCTATGCAAGCGGCGATTTTGGATCAATTAGGACACATGGCGATCGAGTCGGGTTACTTCAAAGATATGCAATCGGGACATATAAAGGTCGAAGTCACGTATTCGGTCGATCAATACTTGATGCTGTTAAATACCTATTCACCTCACTTGAAATTAGAAACACAGCAAAAGCAAGCATTATTTGCAGGATTACGAGAGGTGTTGGAGCAGAACGGCCCAACAGTTCAACTTTCCTATGCCTCTGCTTTTCACATCGCCAAACCTAATTAAACGTTGAAGGGTCGCCGGACACAGGAAAATTTACTGAGGCTACTGTATGCCACCCACTGAATCTCTGCGGATTGTTTCTCTACTACCCAGTGCCACCGAAATTTTGGCAGCGCTGGGCATGACTCCATTCATCGTCGGACGTAGCCACGAATGCGACTACCCGCCTGAGATTGTGGATAGAGCCATCTGTACCGCTGCTCGACTGAATAGCGCGAAGCCCAGCGCTCAAATTGATGCCGATGTGCAAACGTTAGTGCGGTCAGCGCTGAGTATTTATGACATCAACCTCGATGTTTTGAAGCAACTGCAACCGACGCATATTGTGACTCAAGATCAGTGTGATGTCTGTGCGGTGACATTCTCAGCCGTACAAAAAGCCGTTGCGACGCTGAGTCAACCGCAGCCCCAGATTATCTCACTGCAACCCCACACATTCGCTGACGTTTGGGCAGATATCGATCGCGTTGCCGTAGCCTTAGACGTTGATGCCAGCCCAGTGCTGACAGCCCTGCAACAACGAGTGGCAGCTTGCCAGCCACCGATCCAGAGCTGCAGCGCGGATGAACGCCCAACTGTCGCTGCGATCGAATGGATTGATCCACTGATGGGAAGCGGCAATTGGATTCCTGAACTGGTAGAACTGGCAGGCGGGCGCAATGTATTGGGGGCGATCGGGCAACACTCTCCCTATCTCTCCTGGGATCACTTACTAGAGGTTAATCCAGAGGTGATCATCGTCATGCCCTGTGGGTTTGATCTGGAACGCACCCGGCAGGAAATGCAGCAGGCGTTCGCAACCCAGCCGCAATGGCAACAGTTACGAGCGGTACAT
>DATNOY010000202.1:0-7258 GCA_036703495.1 Coleofasciculaceae cyanobacterium | reverse complement strand
TTGAGGATGCCTGAACCCTTCTCCGCTTAAATTTGGTAATGATCTAGTGCTTGGTCAAGCCATTGGCAGGGTATGGGGTGGGGGCAATCCCATGCAGGGGTTCCACCCCCATACCCCTCAAATCAAATTTGAAACACCTCCCTTAAATTCAATTGGTCAAAATCTATAGCAATTTTCAACGGAGTCAAGTCCAGATTATTTTTTGAAAGCCGCGTGGAGCGAGGCTTTCAAAAAATAATCCGGCTTTAGCCGAGTGCAGACCGCTTTAAAATTCCACCATCTAATCCCCAAAATCGTCAGCTCACCTGCTCTAATAGAAATACAAGCCACATCCCCTCAAACCTAGCCCTTCATGTCTTGTCAAATTTGCCATGCTAAATCCCAATCTGGACGAAGTCCAGTTAAATAAAGAAGAGTACGAACGTTATTCGCGCCACCTTATCCTGCCCGAAGTTGGGTTGGATGGGCAGAAGCGACTCAAGTCTGCCAGTGTTCTGTGTATTGGAACCGGCGGATTGGGTTCACCGCTACTGCTATACTTGGCAGCCGCCGGAATTGGACGGATCGGCATCGTCGATTTTGATGTGGTCGATTATTCCAATCTCCAGCGCCAAGTGATTCACGGGACATCGTGGGTGGGTAAACCCAAGATTATGTCTGCTAAAGACCGGATCTTGGAGATTAATCCTCACTGCCAAGTCGATTTGTATGAAACCCGCCTCAGTGCCGAGAATGCTCTAGATATCGTTGAGCCTTATGACATTGTGGTAGACGGGACGGATAATTTTCCGACTCGCTATCTGGTCAATGATGCCTGCGTGCTGCTGAATAAGCCCAACGTTTACGGCTCCATCTTCCGGTTTGAGGGGCAAGCGACGGTCTTCAATTATGAGGGCGGACCCAACTACCGCGATCTGTATCCTGAACCCCCACCGCCCGGACTGGTACCTTCCTGCGCTGAGGGTGGCGTTTTGGGGATCTTGCCGGGAATTATCGGTGTGATTCAGGCTACTGAGACAGTCAAAATCATCCTAGGGGCTGGGCAAACGTTGAGCGGACGGCTCTTGCTCTACAATGCGTTGAACATGAGCTTCCGGGAACTGAAGCTACGCCCCAATCCGGTACGTCCTGTGATTGAGAAGCTGATTGATTACGAAGAGTTTTGTGGCATTCCTCAAGCCAAAGCGGCAGAAGCACAACAGCAGGCAGCTATGCAAGAAATGACTGTTACCGAACTGAAGCAACTGATAGATAGCGGCGCAGAAGATTTTGTGCTGCTGGATGTTCGCAATCCCCATGAGTACGATATTGCCCGCATTCCTGGCTCAGTGCTAGTTCCTTTACCCGACATTGAAAACGGGGATGGGGCAGCCAAAGTGAAGGAACTGCTGAACGGGCATAAGCTGGTTGTGCATTGCAAGATGGGCGGCCGATCGGCAAAAGCGATCGGTATCCTGAAGGAATCTGGCATTCACGGTACCAATGTGATTGGCGGCATCAATGCCTGGAGTCAGGAAGTCGATCCGTCTGTGCCGCAGTATTAATATAGCTGTAGCCATTCTGCTTAGAACATTTTTGTAGGTGCGTCCACCAAAATGTACCTGTTCTAACACCGATGGCTACAGTCATATCCGCAGTTTGCCGGGTGGGCACTGTCCACCCGGCAAACTTTTAGATCACATCATCCTTAAGCGCTTGAAGCTGGGGCAACAGAATCTGGAAGGCCCGCCCCCGGTGGCTAATTTCATGCTTCACTGCAGCGGGCATTTCTGCGAAGGTGAGCTGTTGCTCTGGCACATAAAAAATTGGGTCATACCCAAAGCCGCCTATGCCGCGAGGCTGGGTAAGAATTTCACCCCGGCAAATTCCTTCTGCTTGTAAGGCGATCGCCCCATCAGGACGGGCAATGGCCACCGCACAGACAAATTGTGCCTGTCGCTGGGTTTCACCAGCCAGTTCGCGCAGCACTCGTTCAATTCGCAGCTGCTCTGTTTCGGCGTAGCGGGCTGAATATAAACCGGGTGCGCCCCCTAAGGCATCAATTGCCAAACCTGAATCATCAGCGATCGCCCATTTGCCCAGCGCGATCGCAACTTGCGATGCCTTCAAGCAAGCATTCTCCATGAAGGTGGTGCCAGTTTCTTCGATCTCCAATTCTTGGGGTTTGAGCATTAGCTCCCAACCCAAGGTTGGATCAGTCAGATAAGCCTGCATTTCCTTAAGTTTACCGGGATTGCTGGTGGCGACGACGAGAGGCAGCATAGGGGGTAGATGATAAAGAGCGGGAATTTGCGTTTGGCACATGAGCTGCCCAGCACAAATTTTTTAATTTAAGGATCGCGAACCCATTAAATTCCGGACTGTTTTCCAGGAAGGACAGCTTTGCCGTGCTTCCTGGAAAACAGTCCGGGTTTTATTAAATTCGTAACCCCAACCTGAACTGGGATTAAACTGAACTGGCCCAATCTTTGGCCCAGGCTAAGTTGCGGTGAACCACATCGGCAGTCAAAGCTTCGGAGTAGAGCCGGAGGACGGGTTCGGTGCCGCTAAAGCGAATGAGCAACCAGCTTTGGTCGGCAAGCTGAAGCTTGTAGCCGTCGATTGCTAGACACTCGGTGACGGGTTGCCCGGCAACTTCAGTCAGCGGCTGAGTTTCTAGCTGTGCCAACAGCCGGGCTCGCACCTCCATATTGGCCAGCGGCAGATCAATCCGATCATAAGCAGAGTGGTAGCTTGTTTTCGCTTGCAGATCGGCATAGAGGTCGCTCAGGTCTTTGCCAAATTGGACAATTGCCTCCAGCACATATAGGGCCGAGAGGAGCGCATCCCGCTCCGGAATATGGTGTCCATACCCAATGCCACCGGACTCTTCACCGCCTAGCAACACTTGCGACTCCAACATGCGATCGGCAATGTATTTGTAGCCAATCGGAGTTTGGTATAGCGGCAAATCATACAGCGCTGCCACCTTGGGGATCAAGTTAGAACCGCTGATCGTTTTGATCACTTCGCCGCTGTAGCCGCGATGTGTGGCCAGATGCTCGATCAAAACTGGGATTAGCACCTGCGAACTCAAGAAATTGCCCTGTCCATCCACAGCTGCAATCCGATCGCTATCTCCATCAAACACTAAGCCTACGGCTAGACCTGTGCCCCCTTGCTGGCGAAATTCTTTAATGGTTTGCAAGAGTAACGGCAAATAGCGCGGTAACGGCTCAGGGGCACCACCACCAAATAAGGGATCGCGATCGCTGTTGAGTTCTTGAATCGAAATGCCCAAAAGCTGCTCTAGCCCACCCGCAGCTGCCCCATGCATGACATCGGCAAAAACCGTCAGCTTACCCGTGGCGATCGCCTGCTGGATCAGCTCAATATTGACTTTGCCGCGCAAGGCTTCACAATAGCTCTGCCAGGGATTAAAGGTCTCTAGTTTTCCAGGAGCCGTTGCTTCAGGCACAGTGCCAGCCTGGAGCATTCCCTCAATTTTCTTCGTGACCTCTGGCGGCACAGACCCGCCAAACCCCCCCTTCACCTTCAGCCCAGAATAAATCCCAGGATTATGGCTGGCAGTAATCACAAGGGCACCCAGAGCATTGTGCTGCTTGGCAGCCCAGCTAAAGGCAGGTGTTGGCGCGTAGGTTTCTGACAGCAGCACATCAAATCCAGCAGCCTGAACTGCCTCAGCCGTGGCTCTAGCAAATTCCTCTGAGAGGAAGCGGCGATCGTATCCGACGATAATGGTGCGGCTGCCGCCATAGGTTTGCTCTAGCGCCAAGGCTGCCAGCGGTGCAACCTGAATCACCCGTTCAAAGGTGAAATCGGCGGCAATCACGCCTCGCCAACCATCTGTACCAAAGGTAATGGGCTTTGCGGTCAAAGACGCAGGAGAAAGAGAAACTGCCATAGTGCTGTGTCTGAGTGAAGAACCGTAACGCTGCTTTGAGTGTACCGATGAACGGCAACGTCCAGGAACCTCACCTCATCATTAAGGATCGCGATCCTAGACTTGCACTTTATAGCTTTTTCATAGGACTGGCAGCAAATCTCCGGAGCCGAGACTTGTGAAGTTTTATCAAATTAAACAAAGATATGAAGGAAATCTTAGGCTTTAGCGTCCATTCCGGTTCTCAAGTCAGTCCTTCTTTCTTTAGTCTGCCCATCGGCGGCTCCAGAGCCTGCACCCGATTGCGCCCATTGCGTTTGGCATCGTAAAGAGACTTATCGGCCCGTTGCAGCACATCCCAAGCCGAACCATCGTAGGCTGAGATCTGTTGGGCAACACCAAAGCTAGCCGTGATGGCCAGATCGCCAATCTGGGTGGACATTAAACGGCTGTGAACGGCACGGCGCAACCGTTCTGCTACGTCAACGGCCTGATCCAGCGGGGTATCGGTCAGTATAATAACGAACTCTTCGCCGCCATAGCGGTAGGCAGGTGTTCCTCGCCGCAGCTGCCCTTGAATCCGTTGCGCCAGCTCAATTAAGACTTCATCGCCTACCAAATGACCATGTTCATCATTCACCATCTTAAAGTAGTCAATATCGCAAACAATGACGCTGAACGGGGGTTGTACAGTCCACATAGCCGTCAGGCTGAGTTGCTCCAGCTCTCGTTCTAGCGATCGCCGATTCATTAGCTGGGTGAGCTCGTCGCGCATCACCGTTTTTTGCAGCGTGTCGTTTTGCATCCGCAGCAGTTCCTGGCGATGCCAGAGCCGCTGATAATTTTGGGCGTTGGTGAGGGCAATGGCCGCTTGGTCGGCAACCTGGCGAATCGTCTGAAGTTCATCTAATAAGTAGGCCCGCTCTTGCTGATAGGACAACAGCACCACGGCTCCAAAAAACTCTTCTTGAATGAAGAGAGGCACCAGCAAAACCGACATGACGCCAACGGACTGCATCCAGTTCTGTAGCAGATCGGGTTCTGGATCATGCACACCCATTTGCAAATAAGAAGCCCCCCCCTGCATGAACATATCAATGACGTTCTGCCAGTAATCTCGGTAGATTTGCCGCCCCTCTAAAGGGATCAGCTGCCGGCCCGGATAATCCCAAACGGCCAAGATGGTCACAGGATCATCCCGTAAATCCACCAGGATGGAGCGATCGCACTGCAATCCATACCCTAGCTCTGCCACAATCCGCCCCACGACTTCATCGGGATTCAGAGTGGAATTGAGCAGCCGAGAAATTCGCGCAATCAGGGCGGCTTGCTGACGAGACTGTTCCAAACGCTGCCGCCAATAGAGAGCGCTGTACGCCAACCCGACATGACTACAGACGACCTCCAGAGATTCTAGCTCTTCTGAACTCCAGCCTCGCAGCGTCGAGGGAGCCTCTAGTCCACTGGGCTGAAACATCCCATCTAGGATAGGCAAACCGGCGATCGATCGCCGCAATTGCAGCACAAACTGCAGGGGATTGGCTACCGAGTCTCGGCCCCGAGGATCTTCGGGTGCCGTTCCCCGGCTAGTGATGGGAATAATCAACTCCCCCGTTTCCAGCTGCCTCAATTGGGGCGTATTTTGCTGATCCAACAGCCAGACAGGCAGCGATCGGGGAATAAACGGCTGAATAGGAGTGGGGCGATCGCCCAAAAACAGCTCGATTTCTGGGGTTGGTAAAGACTGATCCACTGCAAAATTAGCGGCATACCTGTTCACCACATCCGGTGTGCCATAGACCCGCAGAGCATCGGAAATGCCAAACTCTAGTCCTGCCCACAGCAAACATTCCGCTTCGTAAGTAGTGGCAATTTTTTCGACGACCTGCCGCAGCAAAGAATCGACTGATTCTAGATTCAGCAGAGCCGCTTTAATCCAGGGATAAATTTCTTTCCAATTGGGTTTCATCACTATCCTCTGGAGCGCAAGAAGACTTCCTGGGTGCCTACATTGGTTTGTTGCTCCAATCACCCCTTAAGCAGCAAGTCTAGCGTAATCATCACGGATGTTAATTAGTATATTTTCTACCGCAATAAACGGCTGAAATTAACGATTGATAGCCGTATCCAAACGGAGAAGGACGGGGTGCAGCCTCCCCACCCCTTTCGTCTTCACTCCACGGGTGCTCTACTTGACTGAGGACAGCCATAGGGTATCAAAATCCTCGCTAAACGTCAGTGGGGCACACCCAGGTGTGCCCCACTGACGGGAATCAAGCTAAACAATCAAGCTAAACAATCAAGCTAAACCGAGAAGTGCCTCACCTCTAATCTGCCGATCGCTCAATCCAAGGTGGAATATAGCACCAGGCTTTGTTCAGCTCCATATCATGGAGCTGATAGTCTGGCTCTTTTGCTGCTACAAATGCCCAAAAGCGATCGGAATGGTTTAGGTGAGCTGTATGACAAAGCTCATGAATGAAAACATAGCGAACTAATTCGGGGGGTAAAAACAGCAGCTTATAGTTAAGGCTGATATTTTTCTTGCTAGAACAGCTCGCCCAAATCGTTTTTTGACCTCGCACTGCAATTTTGTTGCAGGGTAGCTCAACCTCCTGGCTTACCTGACGCAGCCAGGGGATGAGGTGTAGCTCAGCTTTGCGCATCAGCCAGTGCTTCAGCAGGTGATAACAGGCTTGATGTTGATCAATTGCCCCCTGTATCGTCAGATGGTTGGGATGAGCGGGACTGGTGATCAGCCGCCAGGTAGGTAGCGGCTGATAGCGAAGCGTCCATTCCTCAGGCAGCGATCGCAGCATCAGCTGGGTCGGCAGTTCCAGTGCCGGGTCGGTGTCGGTTTCTGCCCCAAAAGACTGCCGTTCAGCCACAATTCGCTGAGTCGTTTTGGCGATCCAGTCTTGCCGTTTTTCTAAAATTCCTGGCAGCTTGCGGCGATCGAAGCCTTTGGGAACCACAACCTCAACCTCACCCAGGTGAGAGACCTTGATGCTGACGTGTTTGGCCTTGGCGCTTTCTCGAATGGTATAGGGTGGCGATTTATAGGGTTTTGCCGTTGCCATTGTTGTTCACGTTTGGGGTTCGGACAAATGAATGGGTTACAGACTCAGTTCCTGCTGAATAAAATCCAGCAGAATTTGTTGATGCGGCGTACCAAGTGGGTACATCCGCTCCATGCGATGGGAGTAGCAACTGCCCTGCCGGATCTCTTCTATGGTAACGAGTCCTAGGTCGCATCCCTCATTCAGTTCCAATGTATTTAGCTCAACTGCGAGAGGAGCTTGAAACACATAGCGGATGAAGTTGGCATCTTCAGAAGTTTTGAACAAAGTCAAGCGGGGAGGGGCATAGCCAATT
>DATNOY010000201.1:0-3689 GCA_036703495.1 Coleofasciculaceae cyanobacterium | reverse complement strand
ACCATAGCTCATATTCAATTCGTAGGTGATCGGGCAAGGTGCTTCGCCGCAAAATCAGGCTGCGTGTATAGTTCCTGAGCCGAATTTGCTCATTTCGGGTAAAGGCTTCGGGCTGTAGCCAATAGCGACTGACGCCATACACACCCTGCTCCCAAAAATGGCGATAGCTGAATTTGCCATTCCCCTGCATCGTCATAATCACGCGATAGGGAGAAATTTCTAACCACAAGAGGCGGGGTGTTTTAAGGTTGCCGTTCAACGCGGTTTCCCAGGCAGCAATATGCTGAGAAAAAGGCTGCACATCTTGTACCAAAGGCTCCGTCAGCAGCAGATGAAAGCGATCGTCATCTTTCTGATACAGGGTGGCATTCGTTTCTAAGATCGACCAAACTGGCAAATCAAAAGAGGTGAGGGATAGGCAGACAGGTCGATGGTGTTGGGTCAGCACTGGAAAAAAGGTAGGATGACTAGCGCGACTCTTCGTCTATTTCCTTTAGCCAGTCTATACCCAATGTCAAGCGCCACCATTACCCTAAATCACGCTGAAACTCACGATTCCCTGACGATTCAGACCCCTAGCACCGGATTTTGTTTGCAAGGACAAATCAAAATTCCGGGGGACAAATCCATTTCCCATCGGGCCTTAATGTTGGGGGCGATCGCTCAGGGTGAGACCCAAATTCAGGGCTTGCTGCTCGGCGAAGATCCCCGCAGTACAGCCGACTGTTTTCGGGCAATGGGAGCCCAAATTTCTGAGTTAAATACCGACTGGGTCACGGTTCAAGGCATTGGCTTGGGTCAGCTACAAGAGCCTGCTGATGTGCTGAATACCGGCAACTCTGGCACCACAACCCGGCTGATGCTGGGCCTACTGGCATCGCATCCAGAACGATTTTTTACCGTTACAGGCGATGCCTCTATCCGATCGCGTCCGATGTCGCGCGTCATCCAGCCATTGCAGCAAATGGGCGCAAAAATTTGGCACCGAGCCGGTGGGCTAGCTCCCCTGGCGATTCAAGGGCAACGCCTGAAGCCGATTCACTACCACTCTCCGATCGCCTCAGCCCAGGTCAAATCCTGCATTTTGTTAGCGGGACTGCTTACCGAAGGCGAAACTACGGTGACTGAACCTGCTCGATCGCGGGATCATAGCGAACGTATGTTAAAAGCCTTTGGCGCAAACATCGCCGTTGATCCGGAAACCTGTAGTGCCACCGTCACGGGTGGCGCACCGCTCCAGGGACAGCGGGTGATTGTACCGGGCGATATTAGCTCAGCTGCTTTCTGGCTGGTGGCCGGAGCCATTGTGCCAGGTTCTGACCTGACAATCCTCAATGTTGGCGTCAACCCGACTCGCACCGGCATCTTAGAAGCTCTAACTGCCATGGCCGCCGATGTCACTCTGGAAAATCCGCGAGAGGTGGCCGGGGAGCCAGTAGCCGACCTGCGAGTGCGCCATAGTGAGCTGAAAGCCTGTTCGATCAGCGGCGATCTGATCCCCCGGCTGATCGATGAGATCCCGGTTCTGGCGGTTGCGGCGGCCTTTGCCCAGGGCACTACCACCATTCGCGATGCGGCAGAGTTAAGAGTTAAGGAAAGCGATCGCCTCTCGGTGATGGCCACTCAACTCAGCCGCATGGGGGTAGCCGTAACGGAGTTACCCGACGGATTAGAAATTACGGGTGGGCAGCCTTTACGAGGTACAGAAGTTGATAGCCACACCGATCATCGAATTGCTATGAGTTTGGCGATCGCAGCTCTCAATGCCCAGGGCACCACCACCATTCACCGAGCCGAAGCGGCTGCCATCTCCTATCCTGACTTTACGGCAACGCTGCAACAAGTCTGTGGACTCTAGAACCGTCTGCAATTAAGAGCAGAGGAAGTAGAGGGGTAAAGGGCATTATCCTCCCCTCTCTCTTTTCTTTTTTAATATGAGACATCACCGTCTGAGTGGGAACACTGGAGAAAAGCTCAGACATCTGATTCCGAGCGGTAATCTCGTCGGTGGATTATGTGGCATAGGCTCAAAAATCTCTTCTCCAGTCTCAGGGTTTATCACGACTTAAGACCTGACCTTAGGGTGCGGCAGCAGGTCAATCGAATTTTGCGCGATCGCCCCGTCCTGGAACAGGATGAGTGGTTTGAGACGTTCTACAAAGCGCGAGGCATTGCCCATCCGGTTGCCACCTTCGCCTATACGCACCTGGGACAATATTCGGGGTTGAGGCTGGGCAGCGTTTTACCAACCGATCGCCTGGAAGCAGAATTGCACTGGACAGAAGTCTGTTGGTTTGACTGGGAGCAATGCCTCTGCGAGGATTTTTACGGCTGCTTTAGAGTTGAGATTGACGATTGCTGGGATTTCTCTAATCTACAGACGGTAGAAGATTTGATCCTGTTCTTAAATCACCACTGGCATCCGTCCGAGGACAACTAGCGCTGCAAAAACTAAATTTTGCAACCCCTTTACCCCTTGTAAAACTTCTGGTTGGCTGACTGGCCGTAATGTTTAAGGACAGTTTTTTAGGGCAACGACTTTCCTTAAAATAAAGTAAACTTTTATTAACATATCTAACCCTAGTTTCTATGCCAAAAACTTCTGGATTCGGTAAACCTCAACCTCAGCCCAAACCCTCCAAGCGATCGCAGGAGCGGGCCAAAGCCTCTACCCAGTACGAAAAGATGAAAACGGACGGGCTGCCGGAATATGAGGTTTACATTCGCATTCAGGATAAAAAGCAGTGGTTTCCGGTGGGTGTGATTTCGGTACAGCGATCGAGCCAGATTAACGCCGCAATTTTTGATAGCCAGGAGCAGTTGCTCCAGGGGGCTTTCCGCATCTTCCCCATTTTGAAGAAGCATCAAACTCAGCTGGAATATGGCTACCGCCTCAAAGAATTTAAAGACGAACCGATTCAGCTAGCCGTACAGCCACAGCCTAAGGGCACCGGCGGACTGCAAGGAGCGATCGCCCAAGTCAAAGATCGGGTTTCTGCCTTGCTGAAGCGCAGCTAGAGCAGCCATCAGCGATCCCTCAAAATATTAGACAAATTAAAGTGCCAGTTTAAAGGGTCAGTCGGGTAGAGCCATACAACTCTGCCCGACGCTCATGCAAGTAAAAATATTGGGAGCGGGCTTGAGAAATCGCGTGCCGATCGAGCTGCACCATCCACAGCCCCTCTTGATCATCAGCTTGAACCAGAACACGACCCTCTGGATCGGCGATGGTACTCAACCCGCAATACTCTAAGTCGCCTTCCATCCCCGCCCGGTTGGCGTAGGCAATAAATAGCTGATTTTCTAAGGCTCGTGCCGGAACGACTAATTTTGAAATGCGGGCATCGCCATTCGCAGTTGGAGCGGCAATTAACTCTGCCCCTTGCAATGCCAAAGCCCGCACCGCCTCCGGAAACTCCACATCAAAGCAGATCAAAATTCCTACCTTGAAGCCGGCGATCGTTTGAATGACCCAATGCTTTCCGGGAGTAAAGAGGCGACGCTCCTCTGAGCCAAACAGATGGATCTTGCGATAATTTGCAACTCGGTTGCCCTCCGCGTCAATCAAAGCAGCAGAGTTGTAAACCGTGTTATCTGCTTTCTCGGCATAGCCTACCAAAAGATGCAGCTGATGGTCGTGGGCAATCTGGGCGACGCACTGCAGCGATTTACCCTCAAACGGCTCAGCG
>DATNOY010000200.1:0-3583 GCA_036703495.1 Coleofasciculaceae cyanobacterium | reverse complement strand
GCCATAGCGCTCATTGTTACGGTCGTCTACTTTTTGGTTATTGCTTAAGGGCACCCGGTATGATGAGGATAGGTGCGGTCTTCAATAAACGATATTGTTTTTCTCTGTCCCCAACTCCAGCATGACTTAATTCCCCAAGCTCATGGTTTGGAAGATGACTTGAGGCTTGCTAGCGAAATTAAAGAGTTTTGGAACTCGATGTTTCAACTGTTTCAGCACAAGATCGATGAGATTGTCTCTGCTGATCCCAATGAAGCGAATCAGGACAAACTATATCTCAAGGTTCGTCAAGTCCTGGATGCGTGTCCTGAGGTGAAAGAAATCCACCATCGTCGCGGGGTGCTTCAGGATCGGCTGTGGTCTCAAGTGTTGGCAGCGATTGACGCTGACCGACAACGTCTCGAAGACGTCTATCAATGCCATCTGGCGGGAAAGGGAGGACTAGAGCTGCACCCCGATCTGGATATTCCCTCCCACCAACTGAAGACCAACATTCACAGAATGCCGGGGGGCTATCTTCACGATCTGGCAGCGGATAGTTTTGAGTCAGGGGTGCTGTACGACCATGGCGTTTTTCTGTATGGACGTGGGTGGTTTGGTTCCCTCAATGATGAACTCGGTCAGACCTTGATTCATCAGGTCTTGGCCCGGCACTACCCAGATTTTCAACCCCACCAGATTTTGGATTTAGGCTGTTCAGTGGGTCACAGCACATTGCCCTACCAATCGGCCTATCCGCAAGCCCAAATTTGGGGGATTGATCTAGGAGCATCGTTGTTGAGATATGCGATCGCCCGTGCCCGAGTTCTGAACCAAGCGGTGTATTTCTCTCAACAGAATGCTGAAAGTACCGATTTTGCCAATCAGTCTTTTGATTTAGTAGTGAGCCATATTCTGCTGCACGAAATTCCTGGCGCGGCAAGGAAGCGAGTCTTTGCTGAAAGCTATCGTTTGCTGAAGCCTGGGGGGATTATGGTGCATTTGGAAAGCAAATTATTTCTTAAACCTGCCACGCTAGTGGCTCGGTATTTCCGCGACACTGAGGTCTGGGCGAATTCAGAACCCTATTTGGCTTCGTCGAAATTCGATGATTTTTCTGCCTATGCTTTAGAGGCAGGGTTTGCGCCAGATGCGTTTCAGGTGCATGATACGCCGGGTTACTATGCTGCTCAAAAGGGAAATGCTAATGCGACGTGGTTCGCATTTTGTGGGGTAAAGCGTTAGGCAGGACGCTGTGGTCGTAAGTATTGGCTGATCCAGGCATCGAGGTCAGTGCAGGACTCAATCATAGAGCGTTAGCGATCGCCTCTCGATCAAGTTGCCTTTCAAGGCTGGTCAACATCAAGGCTAGCTAACATCAAGGCTAGTTAACATCAAGGCTAGTTACCATAAAGAAGCACCTCTCATCTAAGCCCTAGTCTGTCAGACCCCCAATCATGGCTGATCCTTCCCCTCGATTGCTGAATGGTCCTCCCCCAACTCCCCTCTGGCAGCGTCGCCTTTGGGGGCTGCGATTCCTGTTTCGTCCCCTAGAAACCATAGAGAGACGCACCCAAGCTTACGGAGATGATTACCGGGTGACGCCACCGGACTCAAAACCTGCTCTTGTCTACTTCAGCAGTCCTGAAGCCCTCGAAGCCATCTTTACAGCCAAACCAGAGCAACTGAGTGCTGGACGGGGCAATCAAATTCTTAAGGCGCTATTGGGTGAGCATGGGATTGTCCTGCTGGAGGGCGCAGCGCATCAGCGGCAACGACAGCTGTTGATGCCACCCTTTCATGGCGATCGGATGCGCTCTTATGCTCAGGTGATTCAAGAAATTACAGAACAGATGATTAGCCCTTGGGCGATCGGCACAACTTTTGCCGTGCGTCCTGCCATGCAGTCGATTTCCTTGCAGGTGATCTTGAAAGCGGTGTTTGGGCTTGAGGGTGGGCAACGCTATGAGCAGTTGCGGCAGGCGCTCAGTCAGATGCTTGATGGCTTTGGCTCTCCGGTGGGGGCCATGTTTTTGTTCTACCGCTTCTTGCAGAAGGACTGGGGAGCCTGGAGTCCTTGGGGAAGATTCTTACGGCTGCGGCAGCAGGTGGATGACTTGCTGTATGCCGAGATTGCCGATCGCCGCCACCAATCGGATAAGAACAGATCGGATGAGAACAGAACAGATATTCTGGCTTTGCTAATGGCAGCTCGTGACCCTGAAGGGCAGCCATTGAGCGATGTCGAATTGCGCGATGAGTTGATCACCCTCCTGTTTGCCGGGCACGAAACGACGGCATCAGCGCTTGCTTGGGCGCTGTACTGGATTGCCTATTTGCCAGACGTGCGCACTAAGGTTCTCGCAGAAGTAGACGCACTGGGTGCTAAGCCTGATCCGATGGCGATCGCCCGACTCCCCTATCTCAGCGCCGTTTGTCAGGAAACCTTGCGCCTTTACCCGATCGCCATCAGCGCTTTTCCGCGGGTCGTCAAGCAACCGATGACAGTGGCGGGGTACGCCCTGGAACCGGGTACGGTGATCATGCCCTCAATTTATCTGGCCCATCACCGTGCTGCTGTCTACCCTGACCCCCAACAGTTTAGACCCGAGCGGTTTCTAGAGCGGCAGTTTTCACCCTATGAGTATTTGCCCTTTGGTGGAGGCGATCGGCGGTGTATTGGGTCTGCCTTTGCGCTGTTTGAGATGAAGCTGGTCTTGTTTCAGCTGATGTCAAACCTGGAGATGACCTTAGTCAAGTCCAAGCCCATCCGGCCGATTCGTCGGGGCTTAACGGTGGCACCCTCCGATCAGCTCCAGATGCGAATTACGGGTCATCGGCGAGCGGCTGCTAGCCTACCTCTGGTGCATCGCTAGGAGTGCTCAAACCCCTTTCATTCAACCCGCATTAGTCGCTGGAGTTTGAACCAATTTTCTCGATCACGCCGCGAAGCGCTGAGAGTGTTTCGCGGCAAACCCATTTTCCTGCGTCAAATTTTCTGAAAGCCTCGCTCCGCGAACGCCAACCGCCCTGACCTCGCCCCTTACTCATGCACAGAACCATCCGGCATGATCGCTCCCTGTAAATCCGCTTCCGTCAGCACAGCGCCTGTCAAATCGGCATCTCTCAAATTGGCCTTGCGTAAAATTGCTCCTGTGAGATCGGCGTAACTTAAGTCAGCGCCTCGCAGACTGGCTTCACTCAAATCGGTTGGCTGCATGCCTTGTTGTACCGCCCGATGCAAACGGGCACGGCAGAGCTTTGCACCATCTAGAGTGGCATGATACAAAACGACTCCACTTAAATTGGCATAGCACAGGTCTGCATCGCTTAAAATAGCGTGACCTAGATCCGTCACTTGGTCCGATGTAGGGCGCAAATCCGCTTCAAACAAATTGGCGTGGAGCAATCGAGCGTGGACTAAGTTGGCCCCGCCTAAGATGGCTTTACTCAAGTTCGATCGCTCCAGGATGGCATAACGCAGCTGGGCACTGCTCAGATCGGCTTCGCGCAGAATCGCTCGGTATAGATCCGCCTCATTCAAATCTGTTCCCCACAGAATTGCCTCACTTAGGTCTGCTTCTCGGAAGCTGGCTCGGCTCAA
>DATNOY010000199.1:0-5175 GCA_036703495.1 Coleofasciculaceae cyanobacterium | reverse complement strand
GCCCTGGACACTGGCTGCCTATAGCGTCGAAGGCAAAGGCTCTAAAGACTATGCTGTGATCAAGAACATGGCGTTCTCTGATCCCACCATCCTGCACCAGCTGTTAACAAAATTGTCCGATTCGATTGCTACCTATATCCGCTACCAAATTGACTGTGGAGCGCAGGTGGTGCAAATGTTTGACTCTTGGGCCGGTCAGCTTAGCCCCCAAGACTATGACACGTTTGCCCTGCCCTATCAACAGCGGGTGATTCGGCAAGTCCGCCAAACCCACCCCGATACGCCACTGATTTTGCTGGTGAGCGGTAGTGCTGGCGTTCTAGAACGGATGGGTCGGTCGGGTGCAGATATTGTCACTGTAGATTGGACAGTGGATATGGCAGATGCTCGGGCTCGCCTGGGTGCTCAAATGAAGGTGCAGGGCAATTTAGATCCGGGTGTGCTGTTTGGTTCCAAGGCGTTTATCCGCGATCGCATCTTGGATACTATCCAGAAAGCAGGCAATCGGGGACATATTCTCAACCTGGGACATGGCGTTTTACCCAATACGCCCGAAGAAAATGTTGCCTATTTCTTTGAGACGGCTAAACAGGTAGACCAGCTATTGGCGGTTCATGCTTAAAGGGGATGAAGTCGGGGTGAGGCGGATGCTTCTCCCCGACTGGCTAGAAAAGAATGAAGGATTAATTCTGACAGGAACCGCAAGCTGAGCGATGCAGTCAAACATGGCGTATCATTTCTGACTAGATTCAGGCTGTCAGGGGTGGCAAACAGCTAGCATCAACGCTAAATGCCGCTTCTGTCATCCTTTGTCTTTCATCCTTATCCCCTTCATCGTTGCCCATGACCGCTAAAAGAATCTTCGTTACAGGTGCGAGTGGCTGCATTGGCCACTATATTGCCGATCTGCTGATTCAGAAAACAGACCACGATCTATTTTTTCTGGTGCGAGATCCGGCAAAACTAAAGTTTGACTACAATAGCCGCCCTGGTATTACGGTGATTCAAGGCGATCTAAGGGAGATTGAGCGGGTAGGCAGGCTGCTAAAGACAATTGATTGCGCCGTATTGACGGCGACTTCTTGGGGCGGAATCGAAGAAATCTACGATACGAACGTTACTAAAACGATTCGCTTGATGAACCTGCTCGACCCGGCTCTCTGTCAGCAGGTGATCTATTTCTCAACTGCCAGCATTCTTGATCGGCACAACCAACCGCTGAAGGAAGCCGCTGAGATCGGCACAGACTATATCAAGTCAAAATATCAATGTCATGAACAGTTAACGAAGCTGGCGATCGCCCCCCAAGTGATTACCCTGTTTCCGACTTTGGTGTTTGGGGGAGATGCCCAAAAGCCTTATTCTCATCTCTCGTCTGGCATCCAGGAGGTGATTAAGTGGGTGAAGCTGATTCGCTTCTTGAAAGCAGAGGGCAGTTTCCATTTCCTCCATGCCCAAGATATTGCTCAGGTGGTTCTCTACCTGATCGAACATCCTATCCAACTGGATGAACCGCACGAACTTGTCCTGGGTAATCCGCCGTTGACGGTCAATCAAACCGTCGAGGAAATTTGTGCCTATCTCAAGGAACGCATCTATTTTCGGGTGCCGCTATCACTCCAGCTCGCCAATATCTTTATCAAACTGTTTCGGATTCAAATGGCAGAGTGGGATCGGTTTTGTCTCAGCGATCCTCACTTTACGTATCAACATCCCATTAGCCCCAGTAGTTTTGGTCTGACCAACTACTGTTCGACCCTGAGCGATCTGCTCAGGGTCAGCGGAATTCCGCCAGCCAAGTAGGTGCGTATAGCTATAGCCTCTCACTTGGGCAGAGAAAGAAGGCGGAAGGCAAAGCGTGATGAAGAGACTGCCTATTCTTTAGCTGCTCACTAACCGCTGAATCGTCTCGCGAATTTCAGTAACGGTTTGAACGTGATGATGGCTTGAAGCGTGAGACTGGCTTAGACTATTGGCGATCGCCTCTGTCCTTTGCCGCAGTCCGTTCAGGTTGTCCTGGATGGGTTGCAGGGTCTCCTGATAAGTATTGACCTTGCCCCATAGTTCGGCGGCGGCCGCCACCTGAGACTGAAGCTGCTGTTCCAACTGCTTCAGCTCATCGCGCTTGGCTTCTTGTTCGATGCCCTGCTGCTGAATAGTGCCTTGAGCTTGCTCAATGTCGTGGCGCAGCTGCTGAATCTTCTGTTCTAGGTCCTGTAGTTCTGCAGACTGTTGCTGCCTGAGTTGGTCAATTTTTGCCAGGATGGGCTGCAGGTCTACTGACCGATTTTCCTCCTGCACCGGATGTCCCTGCCGTCTGGCCAAAGCTACCTGATGTTGTTTCAGCACTGCTTCTCGCTCTTGCAGATTGCGTCGCTGCCCTACGAGGGTTTCGTTTAGCATTTGGTAGCGATCTTGCTCATCCGCTAGCTCAGTTTCTAGCTGCATGCGATCGTACTCACTGGCTTGCTGCATCCGTTGGCGCAATTCATCGATCGCCTCTTGCTGCAGCGTGAGCTCTTCTTCTTGGCTTTGGACAAAGCGAGACATCTTTTCCAAGTCTTTTTCTAAATCCTTGGCTGTGTTTTGCAGCGTCTCCAAGGACATCTTTTCCAAACCTTCTGGGTTCACTCGATCGACGGTGCCCGTGATCTGAGCCACCTGTTGATGCAAGGCGTCTTGGTTCTGGCTCTGGGTCAAGAGGATTTGGGCATAGTCTTGGCTGAGCTGAAGTGCCGCTTCCTGGGCTCGCAAATCTGCTCTGGCTTGTTCTAGAGCGGTTTGGGCTTGATGCCACGCGTGCCAGCGATCGCGCAATTCTTGGGTTTTCCAGTCTACTTCACCCTGAAGCTGCTGAGCCGACCCCTGGTGTTGCTGAAAATTTTGCCAGTGCTGATCTAAAAGCCCCTGCTGGTGATTGATGATATCAAAGGCAGCGTTGACTTGCTCCTGGATAGACTCTGAAGGCACGCCTGCATTGGAGAGGCGATCGAGCAATTCTTGTAAATAGGTGGCTTGTGCAGCATCTAACCCTGCCGATTGCTGAAACTCTGCCTGCCGCTCTTGCAGGCGATTGGTTTCCCCTTGCAGCTGTGCCCAAGCTCCTTCTAATTCCTGCGTCTTGCGTTCAAACTCTTCCCGCAAGCGATCGACTTCGGCCTGAGCCGTCTCAATTTCTTGTCGCTGCTGCTCAAATTTTTCAAACTCAGCTTCCATTTGCTGAAGCTCTTCCTGCCGAGCTTCCATTTCCATCTCCCGACGGTTAAGCTCTTGGCTTTGGTAGGTCAGCGACTCCTTCCACTGTTCAATTTCTTCTTCCTGAGTCTTGGCTTTTTCCTGCAGCCGAGAGAAACCTTGCAGGATGCTGACAAGCTGACGACCGGCTTCAAAGTGACGCTGCACTTGCTTGCTGCCAGATAAGTCCACCATTACCAAAACGCCCGTTCCATAGCCACTGGCATCGTCGGGAGCTGGAATCACGTCTTCTCCTGGCACGGCGCTCCAGCTTTGTTCGCTACGTTGGTATGCCAGCAGCTTAAAATCTGGCTTGCCGCCACCAATCATTCCTCTTCGGTTTCTCTGTACTTCCGCTAGATACAGCACGCTGACAATCCTCTTCTGTGTCTAAGCTCAACCCGCAATCAGCCTTTCCAGCTCCAAGCATTCCCAACTATTTTATTCAGACCTGCTCCATCCTGACGATTTCAATCGTTGGTTCAGACTGGATCAGCCCAACTCTCTCCATCCTGCTCTGGCAATCTACGTGATGTTTAAGGTGGAGTGATTTGCTAAACAATTCTAATGTCGCTAGTTGCATCTGCTAATGAATCAACAGCCTACTCAAAATTCAACCTGGCTCTTGTTTGTTTTAGCACCCTCTCAAGTATCTTGCCCTACTGCAAATTACTGTGAAGCTAAACATCTGCCATTTCCAGTCAACTGTATCACTATCTGCTAATTCTAAAGGTTGATTCGGGACTTATTCTCAGGGTTCCCTCAAATAGCTAGGCTACATCATCCCCGCTATTGTCACATTGGTATAGGAAAATCAAGGCAAGCCAATGCCCCATCGGTAGCCTGCTCTACTCCTATAGAACCCAGGGCTGGGCTAAGCTCTTATACCGGGTTCCACACGCCCCCATTTCCGAACTTGATCCACCTGTAAAAAGCGCTATTAGCCTTCCTAATCTCTTCCTAATCTATAGTTGATGGGAAAGGAGGGAGTATAGTTATGGGTACTGCCGAAAGTCCTCCAATCTGAAGCATATAACAGAGCCAACCATGAGCAGTCATTGGATTATAAGCGTTGTGTTACAAAGGGCTAGAAAATTGGGCAGAATGAGCATAGAAGCGGTTTTCGGGAGAATAGATTAAATCTGAATGCAGGGCAAGCTGAGCGAGATTGATATCCGCAGCATTTTACAGTTGATTGAACTGGGTCAGCGCACAGGTGAGCTGTTCGTGGAGTCGCACGGCTCCTCAATTGGTAGTGTGGGTGATTCTATCGTAAGTAGTGCAGCTCGGAATCGCAGCTTGAAAGCCTCGCAATCTTGGTTTGTCTTTTTTCTCAACGGTCAAATTATTTATGCAGGCGATAGCAGCAGTAATCTATCACGGTTGCGTGATCATCTCCGTCGGCACCGGGTTGATCAAGCGCTCAATCAGACGAGTGCTTCTACCATTGCGACTCTCAATGCTCCAGAGTACGGCTATCTCTGGATTCTGTTAGAGGATCGCGTCCTCACTCCCGCTCAAGGGCGCGACATCATTCAAAGCATGGTCTATGAAACTTTGTTTGATCTGTTGAGCTTACATCAGGGTTCTTTCGTATTCGAGCTAGGGTCGGCATTATCTCCCCAGTTAACAACGTTGGAAATTGCGCCGCTTGTGGCTCGCATCATGAAGCAAGTGCAGGAATGGAAGCAGTTTCATCCGCATATTCAGTCGCCGGATCAGTGTCCGGCGATCGCCGATGCCTCTCATCTGCGGGAAACCGTTGCAGAAGCGACCTTCAAGATTTTGGAACGTTGGGCAGATGGCAAAACTTCGTTGCGGCAAATGTCCCGCTATCTCAATCGCGATATTCTCACCGTGGCTCGGGCTGTGTATCCTTATGTTCGGGATGGCTCAGTCCAGCTGCTGAATCCTGTTACGGAAGAGGCGATCGCTCAAAAA
>DATNOY010000198.1:0-7584 GCA_036703495.1 Coleofasciculaceae cyanobacterium | reverse complement strand
ACTCGCTGTAGCACTCGGATACAGTATTCACCAGAAGCAAGATCCCCCACAATATTCTCGTCGCGATTGCGATTTTGCTTCGAGGTGTTGACCCATTGCAGATTAACCTTACGGGCAGCAGCCGAGAGCTTTCTAAAGTTGAGGTTGCCAATCTGACGAACCACTTGGTTCCACGGTCGTTTGAGTGCGTAGAGTTCCACATCCACGTTGGCACCTTTAGTGATTTGGGAAAGTTTTAGATCAAAACGGCTGTGGTCACCCACTCTAAAGCGGTAAAAGTCATCTCGATTGCTAAGTCCAACTTGATTGCTTCGGTTAACCAGAGAAGAACTAAGCACTCCCAGATTAGTAACTTCTTTTAACGTATTATATAGGTTTGGCATACATCTTCTCCAGTTGCTATTTATCTCAATCTCAAATGTGCAAAACGTGATTAGAATTAGGTTTTGGCTTTTATAACGACATGTATTATATGCATACGAGTCTTTATAGTCAATTGTAGTCAAGACTCAAAAGCCTCTTTATGTCTTGATCTAATCTTCTCAACGATATCAGGCATAATACATATTTCATTCTTGATAATACTGCACTTGAATCTCCTTAGATAGCAGCTTTCATATAACCTAGCTGCGGCACCATGGAAGTTATTTGAAGAGAATCCGCCGAGGCAAATCTCTGAGGAGTTAGAGTTCGTAATGATGTAATCTAAATTAGGACTATTAAGCCTTCTCAGGTCTTCTTACAAAATCGAGTAATCATTCTACCGAGACACATATTTTTTGCTGAGTCCTTTTCAAACGCTAGAGCGATCGCCCTTCTCGGTCAAGCGATCGCCCGTACCCTCTACCACCTGAACTACTGGCATTAGTCCAAGTTCTTTTCAGATAAGGTGGAAACCTCTTTGACAAAATGAGCGTAGGTTGGCAGATCTTTAGACGTTGCACCACCGCTAAATTCTGCCTTGGATGCTTGTCCGGTCTTGATCAGAAAATATTCTTCTACAATTTTGGCTTGTTTCTCAGGATCAAAGCTAGACATTCCCTTGCCAGTTGCCTGAAGTTTTCGCAGATTAGAGACCCCTTTATAGTCATAACCCGATTTATTGCCATTCACTGCTAGCGCCTCTGGAATATATTTTGCGCCTCCATGTTCATACTGCCAGACATGGGTCAATTCGTGGATTAGCGTTTCGTCCTTTAGGCTACCCCATGAATTAATGGTGTGAAAGGTGGTGAACGGTCTAGGAGAATTAAATCCTTTGATCTGTTTGGCCCAATCTACAGTCTTTGCAGCTTCGTCAAGTCGCACGAGGCGATAGTTGATGCTGTTGCCAAAGACGCTTTTCGCTAACTTGATCTCTCGAGGAGTAAGCGCACGGGTTTCAGGCTTCAATAAATCGGCAATCGTTTCAGCATCCTCTGGAATACCCAATGTTTCAGCCAGATCCATGCCAACCTGACCAATCCATTTCTTAAATCCTTTTGTAGGATTTTTCGTTAAGTCTTGCCCTAACCGCTTTAAGCGATCGGGAAATGCTTGCACCTGATAAACTCCCCGTTCCAAAATACCAGTAATCTTCTCTGTCACCACCTTCTCAGCAACGTCTGCACCCAGATGAATCCCTGTATTAATTCCATCCCCTACGCCGCCAGTTACCGCTGCGCCCTGATCAGCGATCGCCTTAACTGCGGCTCCTGCATTTGGATCTACTGTAGCAACGATGTCTCCAGTCATACTCCCAACGGTATGGATTGCATCCCCAGCCACATTTCCAGCGGTATGAACTGCGGTTCCAGCCACATTTCCGGCAGTTTGAATTGCGGTTCCAGCCACATTTCCGGCAGTTTGAATGCCATTTCCTGCAACTTGGCTGGCTGTGTTGATTACATTATTACCCAGGTCAAAAGCCGTCCCAATCAGATCTCCAGCAGCGTCTCCAAAATGACCTTGGCTAATATCTGTAACGGTTTGAACCACACCTTGGGCGGCACCTGTAACGGTTTGAATGGCTCCGTTGGTCGCATCTGTAATCGCATGAATGGTTCCGTTTACAATATTGTGAAAAATATTTATACCTCCGTTACCGACACCCTTGACTACGCCCACGGCTCCGTTGCCAATGTCTTGAGCTATACTGACGATCCCGTTGCCCGCATCCTTCGCTACATCAACGCCTGCATTGACAACAGTCACAGCTCCGTTGCCAATGCCCTTAGCTACCCCAACGGTTGCATCAACAGCATCATCGACAATAGGGATGTGAACTCCCAAAAAAGCAGGGCGCTCAAGCGAAGTATGATCAGATTTCTGGCTTATAAAAATCGATGGCACTGTTGCCATAGGTGCATCTAGAACTGGGATCGTTTGGGTTGCTAGATACAGCGCTTTTGTGAGATTCAGCAGCCCTGAACCCGTCTCAATATCCTGTCCTGGTGATTTCAAATCCGTAGCCGTTGTTTTAAGAATGTCAATCACTTGCCGATATCCCAGCTTAGGATTAGCTGTCCACACTTGAGAAACTGCGCCTGTAACTTCAGCCGTTGCGATCGAAGTTCCTTCTTCAGTTCTTTGAGTGTTCTCAGGAAAGCTACCATTGGCTAACAGGGTCAGACCCTTGCCATAGCTAGAATAGGGTGCCCGGTCTAAACCCTGAGCTGCTCCAACTGTAATCAGGTTATCGAATTCTTGGGATGCCTGACCTAGTGCAGACATTTCACTGCCTGTGTTGCCTGCCGCTGCTACAATCAACACCCCATTTTGCCGAGCATAACTCAGAGCAGTCCACTCTTGCGGTGTGAGCTGCTGGCGTGTACTAATGCTTCCATCTGAGTTGACTTGAGTCAGATCAAAGCTGAGATTAACGATTGCACGGGAGTGTCCAGATGTTTTTGCGGCATCAACAAACTCAACTAGCGATTCTGCCCATTGACCAGAACCCACTGCTCGACCTAACCAGAGCGGTGCATTACCATCTTTGGCAGCGATCGCATCCAAAACAAGGGTTCCATGCTGATCGCCTGCTGTGATTAAGGGATTTGCATCATTATCAATGCGATCGCGTCCCAATTTCAGGGAGGCATGAGCCACCTGGGGATCTGTAGCGCTGAATCCAGTGTCAATAATCCCTACTAACGGGTGGGTCTGGGAGAATCTTAAAGGTCTGGGCCAAAATCCTCGATCATTCAGCTGTAGCGGGATGGTTAGCAGACCATCCTTTGCCTGAACGCCTGATTGACTCTTTGAGTTACCCACCAGTTGCGCTGCAGTTATCTTACCCGTCAGGCGCTCTGGATAGACCTCTTTTCCACTGTGAACTTGAAAATGGCGATCGTCAGGAAAAATTTTGCTTAAGTTCAGGTTGGCTGTTCTAATCGGTTGAGCGGTCAAGACTGGCAGTTGCTTCTCGGATGTAAATATAGCAGGTAGGACAGACCCAGAAACAGGATGTCTTTGCTGATGGCTCAACAGATGAGAACTGGGTAAGTCTAAGCTTGAAAACCTGTTGCTGAGGGGATTGGCAGGCAGTCCATTTGGGATTCCCAACTGATTTGAATGATCCAGCATGATGGTTTCGTCCTTACAACTAGAGGGTTAGAAGCAACTGTGTATCACCGTTGGAACTTGAGGTCAGCCAGTTCTTCTATTTCTTTGTTGGTTAGACTTTGTTTCTTTATTCAGCCACCTTGCTGTCGCGTTTCACGATAGAACCCTTGATTAGGGTCTGCGCCCCTATACATCCTTCATCCTGACTCAATTAGCGATAGCTGGATAGTTGTTCTCAATTGCGTGAAGACCGGAATATTCTTTAAGGGCTTCGCTTCGCGGAGCCCTTAAAGAATATTCTGAGTTTAGTCAAGCGCGAAGCGCTACATTTAATGGCTTAACACGTAATGGCGCAACACGTTAATTGAGCAGGTTGACTTCAAGTTCTTCTACATGGATAGGATAAAGTGGCAGTTCAACCATGAACTCGGTACCTTGACCAGGCACTGAATCGCAGGTTAACTGTCCCCCATGTTTCTCAACAACGATGTGGTAACTCACAGATAGCCCCAGCCCAAAACCTTTGCCAACGGCTTTGGTTGTGAAAAAAGGTTCATAAATCCGCGATCGAATCTCTTGATCAATTCCTGGCCCATTATCCCGAATAGAGATTAGCACTTTGTCTAGCTTCTGCTCCGTCCGAATCCAGATACAGGGATTGGCAATCTGGATAGACGGCGGCACCGATCGCATCTGACCTTCGATCGCATCAATGGCGTTGTTGAGTAAGCTCAAAAATACTTGGTTGAGTTCGCTTGCATAGCAGTTAATGGGCGATAAATTGCCCCATTCCCGAATCACTTTAATTTCAGCTCTTTCTCTCTGACGTCTCAAGCGACGTTGCAGCAGCAGCAAAACGCTATCCAATCCTGCATGCAGATCGACTGCTTTCACCTTAGCTTCATCCAGGTGAGAAAAGGTTCGCAATGCCAGAACAATTGCCTGAATTCGCTTAGCACCCGTCTGCATTGAATCCATCAGTCTCTGAATATCCGTGCTCAGAAAACTCAGATCAATGGCTTCAATGACAGCCTCAATCTCTGGGTCAGCATCTGGATACTTTTGCTGATACAAAGCGAGAATGTTGAGCAAATCTTCAACATATTGCCGAGCCGGAGAGATGTTGCCCGCAATAAAATTAACTGGGTTGTTAATTTCGTGAGCAATGCCGGACACTAGCTGTCCCAAACCAGTCATTTTCTCTTTTTGAACAAGCTGAACCTGGGCAGATTTGAGATCCTGTAAAGTCTGCTGTAACTCAGCATTGCGTACCTCAAGTTGAGCTTGGAGTTGTCGAATGGTTAGTTGGTTCTGAATACGAACCAGCACTTCTTCTAATTGAAAAGGTTTGGTGATGTAGTCAGAACCTCCAACCTGAAATGCTCTCACTTTATCCAGTGCATCATCCAGCGCGCTTAAGAAAATAATTGGAACAGCCGCCGTTTTAGGGTCATGCTTGAGCTGTTCACATACCTCATAGCCATTCATTTCTGGCATGTTCACATCCAGCAAAATAATTTCTGGTGTAACGGTTTGAGCCGCTTTCAGCGCCATCGAACCACTGATTGCTTTGCGAACATTGTATCCTTCCTTTGTCAACATCATGGACAAAAGTTGGAGGTTATCTAATGTATCATCAACAATTAAAATATCAATTTTAGAGCGATTAAAAGAAGTATCCATAATCTACCAGTGAGGAGTTGATGCCATTAATCTGATCGCCTCATCCACATTAAGGGGTGGAGCAAATAAATATCCCTGACCTAGATCACAGCCTAGCTCCCGTAGACGGCATAACTGTTCAGGAGTTTCAATTCCCTCTGCAACTACACTCATATTCATAGAACGAGCAATTCCCAAAATGGCTGGCACCAGCCCCGAACAATCAGCCGTATTGTCTAAACTCCGCACGAAGGAGCGATCGATTTTGAGGCTGTTTACTGGAAAGGTATGAAGATAGCTAAGAGATGAATAGCCTGTCCCAAAGTCATCAATACTGAGGTGAATCTGCCGCTGGCGGAGTTGCTGAAGGGCTTCAGCTGCGATCGCGTTATCCATAATCGCACTCTCAGTAATTTCCAACTTTAGATCTTGAGGGCAAAGCTGAGTTGCAGCAATTACCTGATCAATTTGTCCGATCAGATTTTCTTGGGCGAATTGTCGAACTGAGAGGTTTACGCTCATGCTAAAAGAATCATCGGCCAGCCCTTGCTGCCGCCAGGTTTGTAGCTGATGACAGGCTTCCTTCAGCACCCAATGCCCCATCGGCACAATTAAGCCTGTTTCTTCTGCAATGAGAATAAAGCTGTCCGGCATCATCAATCCTTGCTGGGGATGCTGCCATCGGACGAGCGCTTCGAAGCCAGTGATGCGCCCCGTGGTGAGGGAAATAATGGGTTGATAGTGCAGCACCAATTCAACTCGGTTGACGGCCCGCTGCAGATCTGTTTCAAGCTGCAGACGCTTGAGGCTAGCATCATACATAGCGGGCACAAAAACTTCATAGCGATTTTTTCCCGCTGCCTTAGCCCGATACATAGCTGTATCAGCATCTCGCAGCAAATGTTCGGGCTTGAGATGATGAGCCGGATCGACTAAGACAATACCAATACTGGCAGTCATGAACACTTCGCCGTGGGGAATCTTAAACGGATGTGCAAGTTCCTTCAGTAGGCAATCAGCCATTTCAGTGGCTTTGCTCAGGCTGACGGCTTGTGGCAAGAGAATCGCAAATTCATCCCCCCCAAAGCGAGCTAGGGTGTCAAATTCGCTGAGGCAAGCTGATAGGCGTTGAGCGATGGCAATCAGCAAATGATCGCCAATTAAATGACCTAACGAATCATTGATCAGTTTGAAGCGATCGCAATCCAGCAATAGCACTGCAAACCGATAGGTAGAATCGATCGCGGTAGACTCTAAAACGCGATCTAAACACTCCATAAATAGGGCTCGATTGGGTAGGCCAGTTAGCACATCATGCAGGGCCATCTCCAGCAGTTGGGCATTGGCAATCTCCAGCTGATCAGTGCGGGCTTTGACTCGTGCCGCTAGCTGCTCGTTTAACTGCCGCATCACTTGTTCAGCCGATTTGGCGATCAGCTGGTTGCGAGTGCGAATTAAGACTTCTGCCAAGTGATAGGGTTTTGTGATGTAATCCACACCACCCACTTCAAAAGCTTTCACTTTGTCGAACGCTTCGTTTAAAGCACTCAAAAAGATGATGGGAATATTCGTTGTAGAGGGATCTGCTTGCAAGCGACGGCAAACTTCATATCCATCCATCTCTGGCATCATGATGTCGAGCAAAATTAGATCAGGGAGGACAGTTTGAACTGCCTTCAGCGCCATCTGCCCATTGAGCGCTTTGCGAACGTTATAGCCTTGGGCACTGAGCATGGTCGCGAGCAGTTGCAAATTCTCTAACGTATCATCCACAATCAGAATGTCAGCGTCATCAATATTTTTCGGGGGAATGTGGGATATGTTCACACATCACCTCCCGGCAGCAGAGATTCAGTTAAGGCTATGATGCGATCAAACTGGAATACAGATGCTAGATGTCCAAGGGCATTTGCTAGGTGCTGCTCCTCCTCAGGAATTTGCTGAATCAGTTTAGCAATCAGATCATCACTTCCCTGAGCCGCCGCATAGTTCAGTTCTTCAATCCATTGAGTTGGCATACTGACTAAGCTCTCAGCTCTCAGTAAATAGCTGTCAACCGCTAAAGGAAGCGTTCGCGGCTTCGCGATTTGCGGATCATCCCGATAGATAAATTGCACCCCCAAGTGCTGCCTCATTTTTTCAAAGAGCTCGTCAGTCTTCACAGGCTTTCGGATAAAGTCATCACAGCCAGCCTCCATAACCACTTGACGTTGCTCTTCAAACGCACTAGCAGTCAAAGCAATAATTTTTGTCCGATGCCCCGGAGTCACCGTCCCCGTTTCTATATTCTCTGCGGGTGAGGAGGCAATCAATCCCTCCCAAGACCGAATTTGTCGCGTCGCTTCATATCCGTCTAGATTTGGCATTCGCATATCCATC
>DATNOY010000197.1:0-9695 GCA_036703495.1 Coleofasciculaceae cyanobacterium | reverse complement strand
TAGATATGATTCATTCGACTATCCTGCTAGCTGCTGAAGCTGCTGCCGAGGGGGGTAAAGGCGGACTGTTCGACATTGATGCGACGTTACCCGTCATGGCGATTCAGTTTCTTGTGCTGGTAGCCGTCCTCAACGCTCTTTTCTATAAGCCCATTGGTAAGGCGATCGATGATCGCGATGCCCTCATCCGCTCTAATCAAGCTGAAGCCAAAGAGCGCCTCTCTAAAGCTGAAGCGATGGCAAAGCAATATGAGCAAGACTTGGCTGATACCCGTCGCCAAGCCCAAAAGGTCATCGCTGAGGCTCAAGCTGAGGCTCAACAAATTGCTTCTCAGCAGATGGCGCAAGCCCAGCAAGAAGCCCAGGTTCAACGCGAACAAGCCCAGCAGGAGCTAGACCAGCAGAAGCAAGTGGCGTTGCAATCCTTAGAGCAACAGGTGGATGCCCTCAGTCGGCAGATTCTGGAGAAGCTCTTGGGAACGCAAACGGTTGGCTAGTCAAGCAAGGCAATTATTTTTGTGATGGGAACTATGGGGAATTTTATATTGCTGGCTGCTGAGACGGCAGAACATGGGTTTGGCATAAATTTTGACATCCTAGAAACTAACCTGATTAATTTGGTCATCATTATTGGTGTACTGATTTATTTCGGTCGCGGTTTCTTAGGCAAAACACTATCAGAACGTCGGGCCAAAATTGAAGCGGCGCTTAATGAGGCGGAACAGCGCAAGCAGAAGGCGGCGGCCGCTTTGGCCAGCCAGCAGCAAAAGCTAGCTCAAGCGCAAACAGAAGCGGCTCGAATTCGTTCAGAAGCAGAAGCTCGTGCCAAAGTCGCTAGAGAAGAGATTCTAGCTCAAGCGCAGGAAGATGTAGAACGGATGAAAGCGTCTGCTGTTCAAGACCTGAACACTCAGCAAGAGAAAATCATCAACGAGGTGCGGCAACGCATTGCGGCAATGGCTATCCAACAGGCTGAGTCTCAGATTCGCTCAGGATTGAGCCAAGAAACGCAGCAGCAGTTGATCGATCGCAGCATTGCCACGATAGGAGGGAACTGATGAAATCTAGCCTAGTTTCCGCTGAAATTGCTGAGCCTTATGCTCAAGCCTTGATGTCGTTGGCGCAATCGAGCGATCAGGTCGATCGGATTGGGGAAGACGTTCGTTCCGTTCTGTCTCTACTGGCTGAATCTAAGGATCTACAGACTTGCTTAGCTAGCCCCTTGATTGAGTCGGAAGCAAAGAAATCGGTGATCCGGCAAGTGGCTGGCGATCAGCTACATCCATTTACCCTAAACTTTTTGCTCTTGCTCGTCGATCGAGGTCGCATTCTGTTTGTGGAAGAAATTTTCAACCAGTTTCAGGTGCTGCTGCGTCAGTTGAGAAGAGCAGTTCTTGCAGAAGTGACGTCGGCTGTGGAGTTAAGCGAGGAGCAGCAGAATGGTATCCGCCAGAAAGTGCTGGGCATGACTCAAGCCGAACAGGTTGAACTCTCTCTCCGCATCGATCCTGAGCTAATTGGGGGCGTCATTATTAAAGTAGGTTCTCAAGTCGTTGATGCCAGCCTCCGCTCCCAGTTGCGGCGGATTGGTATGAAGCTGAGCAGCGCATCTTAGATTCTAAAGGTTGATGTTGAAGGTTTAGGGCTGCCTTAATCGTCTGACATCTAATCCTTATTCATCCCTCGTCCTTTACTTAAAGAGAGATATCCATGGCAATCAGTATCAGACCGGATGAGATTAGCGGTATTATTCGCCAACAAATTGAGCAGTATGACCAAGATGTAAAAACCACTAATGTGGGTACTGTGCTCCAAGTTGGCGACGGTATTGCCCGCATTTATGGACTAGATCAAGCAATGGCAGGTGAACTGCTGGAGTTTGAAGATGGCACCGTTGGCATTGCCTTAAACTTAGAAGAAGACAACGTAGGTGCAGTACTGATGGGTACCGGCTTGGGCATTCAGGAAGGCAGCTCTGTTACCTCAACGGGTAGAATTGCTTCCGTTCCGGTAGGTGAAGCCATGATTGGGCGAGTCGTTGATGCGCTGGCGCGGCCGGTTGACGGTAAGGGCGAAATCGTCACTACTGAAAGTCGCTTGATTGAGTCCGGTGCCCCTGGCATTATTGCTCGGAAGTCGGTCTATGAGCCCATGCAAACGGGCATTACAGCGATCGATGCCATGATCCCCATCGGGCGAGGACAGCGCGAACTGATCATTGGTGACCGTCAGACCGGTAAGACGACCATTGCTGTAGACACCATTCTCAATCAAAAGAGCGAGAACGTTATCTGCGTCTATGTGGCGATCGGTCAGAAAGCCTCCACTGTCGCTCAGGTTGTTGAAACTTTGCGCGAAAAAGGCGCATTGGACTACACCATTGTGGTTGCAGCCAACGCTAACGACCCGGCTGCTCTGCAGTTCTTAGCTCCTTACACAGGCGCAGCGCTAGCTGAGTACTTCATGTACAAAGGTCAGCACACGCTGGTGATCTATGATGACTTGTCTAAGCAGGCCCAAGCTTATCGCCAAATGTCGCTGTTGCTGCGTCGTCCACCGGGTCGGGAAGCTTATCCTGGAGACGTCTTCTATCTCCACTCCCGCTTACTAGAACGGGCTGCCAAGCTTAGCCCTGAGCTGGGTGAAGGCAGTATGACGGCTCTACCCATTGTGGAAACCCAAGCGGGTGACGTATCGGCATACATCCCCACCAACGTCATCTCCATTACAGATGGTCAAATCTTCTTGACTTCTAGCCTGTTTAACTCCGGTCAGCGCCCTGCCGTTAACCCTGGGATTTCAGTATCGCGGGTAGGTTCAGCCGCTCAAACCAAGGCGATGAAGAAAGTTGCCGGTAAGGTGAAGCTAGAACTGGCTCAGTTTGATGAGCTGCAAGCCTTTGCTCAATTTGCTTCTGACCTAGATCAGGCAACTCGCAACCAGCTGTCTCGTGGTCAGCGTCTGCGGGAAATCCTCAAGCAGCCTCAATACTCGCCGCTATCGGTTGGTGAGCAAGTCTCTATCATTTACTCCGGCATTAATGGCTACCTGGATGATATCCCGGTTGAAAAGGTGACTGAGTTTGCGAAGGAGTTGCGTGACTACCTGAAAAACAGCAAACCTCGCTATGTTGAGATCATGGCCACTGAGAAAGTGCTGAGTCCGGAAGCAGAAGGTCTGCTGAAGGAAGCGATCGCTGAAGTGAAAAAGATCATGCTGGCAACTGCCTAATGAGTTTTGAGTTTTGAGTTCTAGATTTCAGGTACTCCTGTTGACCCTGAAAATTTAGAACTCAAAACTTATTTATTGCTTGGGTTTTGAAAACTAACTTCTCTCAAAACTCAAAACTCAAAACATATAATTCTCTAAACCTATGGCTAATTTAAAGGAAATCCGCGACCGGATTCAGTCGGTCAAAAATACGCGGAAAATTACGGAAGCAATGCGGCTAGTTGCAGCGGCTAAAGTGCGTCGGGCTCAAGAACAGGTAACCGCCACTCGTCCTTTTGCCGATCGTCTGGCTCAGGTGCTTTATGGCTTACAATCCCGTTTGCGGTTTGAAGAAGGTGATCTGCCCCTGCTAAAGCAGCGAGATCTAAAAACCGTTGGTTTGTTAGTGGTCTCGGGCGATCGCGGCTTGTGCGGTGGCTACAATGCCAACGTGATCAAGCGGGCAGAGAATCGAATCAATGAACTAAAAGCAGCGGGCTTGAGCTATCAACTGGTGCTGGTAGGACGTAAAGCCATTCAGTACTTTCAGCGCCGCAATCAGCCGATCGCCGCTACCTTTGCTAACTTGGATCAGATTCCTTCAGCGTCAGAAGCAGGTCAGATTGCGGATGAGCTGCTCTCTCTGTTTCTCTCAGAAACCGTAGACTCGGTAGAGTTGATCTATACAAAATTCGTTTCGCTGATCAGCTCCCGCCCGGTAATCCAAACGTTGTTGCCGCTTGATCCTCAGGGCATTGAAAATGCCGATGATGAAATTTTTCGATTAACGACCCGCGAAGGTAATTTTCAAGTTGAGCGCCAAAAGGTGAATACATCTGCGCCAGCACCGCTGCCTCGAGACATGATCTTTGAGCAAAATCCGGTTCAGATTTTGGATGCATTGCTGCCACTCTATCTGAATAACCAATTGCTGCGAGCCCTGCAAGAATCTGCTGCCAGCGAACTGGCTGCTCGGATGACGGCGATGAATAACGCTAGCGACAATGCCAAAGAGTTAATCAAGACATTGACGCTATCCTACAACAAGGCCCGGCAAGCCGCTATCACCCAAGAAATTCTTGAGGTGGTGGGGGGCGCTGAAGCCCAAAAATAAAGCATTGCCGGTACGGAAACCTGTCATACTGTCATCCTCAAAAACAGCAGCGATATCTATCGCTGCTGTTTTTGTTGCTTGCGTGAAGTAGGGGAACTATCGCACCGTCCGGATACTGTCGATTTTGCGAGCAAACATATCGGTGAAAATGCTCAGGATCGTCCGTTTCCGAGTAATGATGTTGGTGGTAATGGACATCCCAGACTGTAGCGGCACTTCCTTCCCCCCGACCTCTACATATTGCTTTGTTAGCTCTACCTTGGCAGGAAAACGATAGAAGGGATGAACTTGATCGGGTGGCAACGCATCCGAGCCAATGTTAGTGAGCTTACCCTGAATGTCGCCAAACTCGCTGAACGGAAAAGAATCAATCCGGACATCGACAGGCATACCGGTTTTAATAAAGCCGATATCCTGGTTGGTGATATAAACCTCAGCAACCAAGGCATTAGACGGCACTACTTTTAAAATCGGTTCGGTAGTAGTTGCCACAAAACCGGGGCCTTTTGCCTGTAGATCAAAGACAACGCCATCTACCGGCGAACGCAGCTCTTGATATTTTAGAGTGACCTCGGCTTCACTCATTTTGCTGTTGATATCAGAAATCTGATTCTCGTTGTCTACAATCGCCTTATTCAGCTGACTGTCAATTGAAGCCAGCTGCTTTTCATTTTCGGCCATTTTGCCGCGCAGATCAGTATCGGAAAGGGCAACGGTATTCGCCAGCTTTTGCTGAGCTTGGGCGATCGCATATTCCAATCGCTGTTTCTCCAAAATCTGCTTGTCTACCTCAGCCTGCGAGCTAATCACCTGCTGCTGCTGCCGCGTCACCTGTAGCCGCTGAATGCCGCCTTGCTCCAGAAGAGTTGCCAAATCAGCATAGACTTTTTTATCAATCTCTAGCGTTTTTTGACCAGACTCTAGCTGAGACACCGTTTGGTTCAGCTGCTCCTGGAGCTGTGATGTTTCTAGCCGAGCCGCAGAGGCTCTAGATTGCGATTCTGCCAAACCCGCTTGCACCCGCGCCGCTTGTTCCGGGGTCAGCCCTGCGGTTGTGCCATTAAGCTGCGCGGCATAGAGGCGGTTTTCTGAAATCAAAGCCGCGCGATTAGCCGTCAGCGACAAGATTTCTGGCGGCAGCTTCAGCTGCTGGGCCTCCGTCAACGAAGGCATGGCGGCACCCGATAGCTGAGAGCGATAGAACTGGTTCTGTCTCTGTAATGAGGAACGCACCTGCTCCAAAGACTGCTTCTGTGCCTTGGCAGCTGTAGGATCAAGCTTTGCCAACAGTTCGCCCCGCTTCACAGATTGCCCATCTTTGACATAAATCTCTTCGACTACACCGCCCACAGGGGCTTGAATCGGCTGCACCTGACCCTCAGGCTTGAGTTGCCCCTGAGCCGGAACCGCTTCTTCAATCTTGAAAATCGCCGCCCAAAGAATGACAAAACTCGTTACACCGACAATGGCCCAAACAATTCCTCGCGACCAAGTGCTGGGCTGCTGCAAAATGACAGGTTGGTCAAAGGTCTCTGCTCTGACCGGCTTATCGGCAGGCACAGGCTCCGCCGGAGCAGGCTTAAGTCCTAACGCTAATTTAGCTAATCCTTTACTAGGCTTGCCATTAGAGCCGTTTTGAGAACCGTTAGAACCATTTTCAGAACCGTTATGTCCATTCATGGCAGAATTCCTTCGTCAGTGGAGGGGGCGTTGAGGATAGAAGCTTTTCAAGAGGTTAGGGAACAGTCGGTCTGAGGAAAGCCACTGGAATCAAGTGTTGCAGTTCATCAGCACAGATGGCTTAGGTCTGCTATCTCCACTTTCATTCCATGTAGATCATTACATTTCTGCTTCCTGTTGGTGATAGAGGCAATAGTATCGGCCGCGAAGCGCCATCAACTCTTCGTGAGTTCCTTGCTCCACGGGAGAGCCTTTATCCATCAGCAGAATAATATCGGCATTGCGGATAGTCGTTAACCGATGGGTAATAAAGAAGACCGTTCGATCATTAAAAGCCTCTGCCAAATTGAGGCAAACCCGCCGCTCTGTGTCATAGTCTAATGCGCTTGTCGCTTCGTCTAAAATCAGCAAGCGAGGGTTTTGTAGCACTGTACGGGCGATCGCCACCCGTTGCCGCTGTCCCCCTGACAGAGAGGCTCCGCGCTCTCCGACTCGCGTGTTGTAACCATTGGGCAAACTCATGATAAAGTCATGGGCAACCGCAACCTGAGCCGCTCGAATGATTTCTTCCGGTGAGGCATCTGGACAGGTAATGGAAATATTCTCCTGAACCGTGCCTTCAAACAACAGCGGCTCTTGCGGAACGATGCCAATTTGCCGTCGCAACGAATATAGTTCTACTTTGGCAATATCATAGCCATCAATCAAAATCCGCCCAGATTCGAGGTCATACAGGCGAGGCAAGAGCTTCATCATCGTACTCTTACCCGAACCGCTCTGACCGACAATGCCAATGAACGCCCCCGATGGAAACTCTAGGCTGACGCTGTTGAGCTGTAGCGGTCCACTAGTCCCAAATCGGAAAGAAACATCATCGTACTGAACCGCCCCCTGAATCGTCGGCATAGGGATATTTTGGCGATCGAGTTCATCTGCTTCGGGAGACGAATCCACAATATCGCTCAAGCGCTCGATCGACAGCCCAATTTCCTGGAAGTTTTGCCAGAGCTGAGCCAGCCGCAGCAAAGGACTGGTGACATAGCCTGCAATAATCCGGAAGGCAATCAATTGACCTAGCGTTAACTCATTTTTTAGCACCAGATAAGCGCCCACCCATAACACGAGCAATCCCGAGAGCTGGTTGAGGAAGTTACTGGCAGAGCCAGCCGTTGTCGAAGTGAGAACCGTTTTAAAGCCTGCGCTGACATAGCGGGCGTAGCGCTGTTGCCACTGCCAACGAGTCCGCAGCTCCATATTTTGAGCTTTAACGGTCTGAATACCGCCTACCACTTCCACAAGGTAAGATTGCGTTTCTGCGTTGCGCTCAGCCTTGACTCGCAACTGGTCGCGAATGATCGGCGAAGCCACTACAGCTAGCAGGACAAAGAACGGAATTGTCACCAGCGACACCAGCGACAGCAGCCAGCTGTAGAAGAACATCACCACAATGTAGATGACTGAGAAAATGGCATCTAGCACCACAGTCAATGCAGTACCTGTGAGGAAGGAGCGGATGTTTTCTAACTCGTTAATTCGCGTGGCCAATTCACCCACAGGGCGGCGTTCAAAGTAGCGCAGCGGTAACCGCAGCAGGTGATCGATAATCTCAGAACCCAGGGTCATGTCGATGCGATTGGTGGTATCTACGAACAAATACGTTCGTAGACTGCTCAAAATCGCCTCAAACACCGCCAAAAATAGCAGCAGAATCCCTAAGACATGCAGCGTATCAATACTTTTCTGAATGATCACCTTATCGATGATCACCTGAATCATCAGCGGGTTTGCCAAGTTAAACAGCTGGACAAAGAAGGAAGCGATGAATACTTCAATCAGAACGCGCCGATGCTTCTTAATCGAGGGCAAGAACCAATCTAACCCAAACCGCTTCTGAGGAGTTTGGCGGGTGGCTTTAACCAACAGCACATCACCCTGCTCACCCCAGGTTTCTATAAATTCAGCAGGTTTACGCCGGATAATGCCTAACTCCGGAACAGCGATCACCATCTCCCGTTCGCTGATTTCGTAGAGCAGGGCAAAAGTCCCTTGCCACTGAACAATGGCCGGAGCTTCCAGACGTCCTACCGCACTAGCCGGAATCGTCACCAGTTGGGCATGCAGCCCCATCATTTCGGATACCGCCCCACACAGCTCCAGAGATATGCTGTTGTTGCGTTCTACCTGATTGACGAGCACCCGTTTAATTACATCGCGTCGAAACGGCATGTTGAGGTGCTGGCACAGCATTTGCAAACAGGCCATCGCCTCTTCTAAGGGTCCCTTACCGCGCACAAAAGGATAGTTTTTAGCGGTAGATGAGCCGACCGGCTTAGCCAGCAAGGCTGGATCTAGCTCAGGGGGACGATCGGGTGCAAAGGCAATTTCGTCGGGAGCCACGATCGCCTGCACAGGGGTCGCCTCAGGCTCTGTAAACACCGCTTCCTCTACAAATCCTGCCAGTCCAATCACGCGGGCAGGCTTGTCGTCTGCAACTTCCAGGTCTACTCCGGCTGCAGCTGGATCAATCCGGCTACCAACCGGGTAGCCACTGATAGCGCCACCGCCACTGACCAACCAGACGCGATCGCGCTCCAACTGGCTTAAAGGCATGCGTCCCGGCGGCAGATTGCAAACGACTGCCTGAGGTTCTGCCTGAAGCGCCACATCTTTGAGATCCACATCTCCGATCGCCTGCCGATGCAGCTCTCCACCCAGGAGATCAAAAATTTCGATCAGCGGCGGATGATTCCGAAAAGCGGCTGCTAACTGCGGCTCACGGTCTAGCAAGTCCAAAAAATCGAGGGCGGGCAGGGTCAAGCAAATCGTTTCCTGAGAAGCGATCGCTGTCTCACAGGGCACACCCCTGACTAACCCCACCCAGCCTACCACAGCTCCAGGCTGTAGCAGTTCTAGCGTAATTGGACGCTGCGTCCGGGGATCGTACCCCAACAGTCGCACCTGCCCTTCATACAGGACTGAGACTTGAGCAGGCATTTTGTCACGCACTACTACAGCTTGACCCATCCGGTAGCGCAAAAGCTGAAAATGCTCCGTCAATTGGGCTATGACATCAGGAGAAAGCTGGTCGAACGGGGCGATCGAAGCCAGAAATTCTTGGACTGTAGCTTTGGTGTAAGTCATGGAGCAGTAGAAGTGACAGTAGAACCATTGGGGGACAAAGAACCGAGTTGACTGAGCTGTTCTTGCAACCAGGTATTAAAGCATTCGTTTAACAGACGCCGACGCATAGCGTCATCCATTTGAGCCGGAATAAATTTTTCTAGACGGACTAAGACCAGCCATTCCCCCACACGCGTCGGCGGATTCAGTTGACCGGGCTGGCTTAAAGATAGCAACTGGGCCAAGGTTGGGTGCGGCACGCTTAACTCTACCGGGCCGATTAAACCATCGGTCTGAGCTTCTGGACCCTGCGAATAGATGCGAGCCAGTTCCCCAAGGGATTGCTCTCCTTCTAAAATTCGGAAATAAAGTTCTTGGGCAATGCCGACATCCTGCGTCCGAATTAACGAGTAAATCACCCGATCGAGCTGATTTTTGCGGCTAAGAAAATAAGACTCTAGCCGATGCCCCCAAGTTGCTTGCTTAAATTTTTCTACTCTCAATTCTCGAGTCGCCAGAGATTCCAACTGAGCCTGGGTCATGCCATATCGCCCCAACCAAGCTCGCAATT
>DATNOY010000196.1:0-3115 GCA_036703495.1 Coleofasciculaceae cyanobacterium | reverse complement strand
GGGGCAGGCTTCCATCAAGAATTGACCGGCAGAGAAAATATTATTCTCAACGGCGTGTTGATGGGGCTGACCCGCCGCGAAATCATGAAAAAGATGGAAGAAATCATTGATTTTGCCGAGCTAGGTGAGTTCATTGATAGCCCAATTCGGGTTTATTCCAGAGGCATGTTAGCGAGGCTGGGGTTTGCGGTAGTCGCCTCTCTGGATCCAGAAATTCTGTTGATTGATGAAATTCTGGGTGTGGGCGATATTCGCTTCCAAAAGAAATGTCAGGAGAAGATGCTGAGCTTCAAAGAAAGCGGTGTAACCCTGCTGTTGGTGACTCACTCCATTGCCAGTATTGCTAAGTTGTGCGATCGCGTCCTCTGGATTGAAGATCATGTCGTCAAAATGATTGGGGATCCCTACGAAATTTCTGAGCAATATTGCAAAGAGGCAGGTGTGGAAGTGGATTTGGGCACTCCCACCAAAAACGAACTCAGCACCACGAGTTTGTAAGCGAGGTTGTCAGGCTGTTCTAACCCAGTGAGCGTTTTAGGCTGATCCATGAGAAACTTTCCGGCGCAATATCATTTGCAACAACAGGATGTTTTGAACTTTTCGCACATCCCCAAAACTGCAGGCATGACCTTTAGAACGATCGTCGAAGATCAGTTCAATGACGAAGAAACTTGCCCTGCCACGCTGAATGCGCAAATCAAAGCTATCCCGCCCGAAGCGTTTCAACAATATCGCCTATTTCGGGGACATCTGGCCTACACCAACTTGCCAGAACTGCTGCCGCCTGGGAAGCGCATGATTAATGTGACGGTTTTAAGAGAGCCGATTGCCCGGTTGATCTCGCACTATGAGTACATTCGCCGCATGCCGGGAGATCCGTTTTATGAAGCCGTCAAAGACATGACGTTGGAGGAGTTTGCCCAGAAGTTACCAGCGGGTAGCCTCAAGAAAAGTCTGCAAACTTACTACCTGGCTAAACTGCTGAAGTTTGACCTGTCACAACTGCCGCCCGACGAAATCTTTGAATTGGCCAAACAAAGTTTGGATCAATGCGCCTTTGTGGGTCTAGTGGAACGATTTCAAGATTCGCTGTACCTCCTGTCTTACATTTTTGGCTGGAACCCGATCATCAACACCCGTCGGGAAAATGCGGCCAAATCCAAGAGTCCTTTAGATGAGATTCCAGCCAGCACCCTGGAAATCATCAAGGAAAACAGCGCTTACGATATTGAACTCTATCAATATGCCAAGCAAATTTTTGAACAACGGTTCAATCAAATGACTCAAGACTTGGCCCAGAAATATTGCAGCCCTCTAGAGCAGCCCGCATCGCCCCATTCCTTCTCTTCTGAGCAATTGGCGAAGCTTCTCGATCAGCACTATAACCAGCGATACGCAGAACTCAATCTTCCAATTTCCAACCACACCATCTATAACTTTGATCAACCTTTGCGCGGTTCTGGATGGCAACGTCGAGAGCAAGCCAAAGAAGTTGGCGGCTTTCGCTGGATGGGTCCCGGTACAACTGCAACCTTAGATCTGCCCTTGCAAAGGGATGGCGGCACCGACTTAATTGTTGAGTTTCGGTTGCTGCATACCAATCTGGTGGCTGCCGATATTTTGAGGAGCTTGACCCTGGAAGTCAATGGGCATCCCATAGCAGTCGATATTCTCCACACTGATCAGGGCTCGCGGTTTTGTCAAGGGCTAATTCCTCAGGCAATTCTCAAAAGCGATCGCGTTTTCACAGAATTTAAGTTTCAAGTGAATCGCACCGCTTCGATTCGAGAGACCGTTCCTGACACACTCGATACTCGGGATCTGGGGCTAGCCTTTAACTATGTGCAAGTTTTTCCGGCCAGCCTTCCCTATGCCCAAAGTGCGCTGGCAACCACATTTGATTCGCCACCCTGGAAATTGGTCGCTGAGTTTGTCCAGCAGCATCTTCGACCCGAAGAGACAGTTGCAGCTCCTCTGATTTTCCGAGCGGCCCTGTCCAACCCAGTAGTGGATCATGCTGCTTTCCTGGACAAAGCCCCGGCAGCGTGGGTAGTGCTGCATAAAGGCAAAGGCGATCGCCAGGGGGCTTTGCTGTTGAAGCTGCTGACCCAAGGCTTTAAGCCTGTACTGGCCAATGAAGTGTTTGTAATTTTTACTACCCACAAAAATCTGCCTTCTCTTTCCCAGACCTCTGAACATGTGAAGCCGTTATACGTTGATTTTCTGAAGCGGGATGTACTGGGCGGACTCAAATCGGCGTATCGCAGACATTTTCGTTCTAAAACGAAGCCAGCTTAAGCTTAACAGGCTGCGAAGATAGAAATAGATGTCAGCTTTTAGACATCCAAAGCGCTAACGGATCAATGATGGCAGGATGAATTGCTGATCAGATTTTGCTGTGAGCGGGAACACTACGGGAGACAACGGTATTGCTTGAAGTGGCTGAACTCAAGGGTTGTACTCTACTTGAGTTGCCAAACAATGCCTGCCACCCTTCTACCTACTGCTCATGTTGAAATTACTGTCGCCATCGATTCTGAAAATCATGATGCTGATTTCCTTCAGCCTGACTACCAGCTTAAGTGCGATCGCCTCCTCCCCCGCTTTAGCGCAAGAAGAATTTACGCAGGATGCGCTAGGAGTTTGCAGATTGTATAATCTGTCCGGCTATAGCGCCATCAATGCAGACGGGACTTTGATCAATTTGACTCGATACTGCCAGCAACAGCAAGTTCAGCGATCGACAAACTATCCTTTTTGGCAGTCCTTTTTGGCGGTCGCCGATCAAAAAACGGTGGATTATGCTCAAACATTAGGACAGCAAGAGGTTACCGCTTACGGATCAACCATCTGTCCGTTTTTGCAAAACGGCGGAACGTTGGAGCAGCTCAGGCAGATTCAGGTTAGCGGTGAGTTGCCGTCCGGTTTTGAAGTGGCTGTTGCAGTGGCAGCCATTAACACCTACTGTCCCACCTATCAATCTGAAATCGGCAGATAGTTATTCAGGAAGTAGAATACTATGTTCAAAAGTCTGTTCCGGGGCGCAGTTGTTCTTATCCTTGTGGCTTTACCCTTGATGGTCGCCTCTAGGAAGTTTGACTCCCTACCTATTGCT
>DATNOY010000195.1:0-8138 GCA_036703495.1 Coleofasciculaceae cyanobacterium | reverse complement strand
CGAGCGCAAAGTGAATCTCGATCTGCTGTTGCTGTATACCGTGCAGCGGCTCAATGGTCAGAAATGGCTGGTAAGAAACTAAGGTTTGTAGCTTTAATTTTGGTTCTTTAAAAAATGAGGCAGGATGAACGGTGTTGTAACCGGCATCCTGCCTCTTATTTTTGTTGGAGTTTGTTGGAGTTTGTTGGAGCGGGATGGATGGCGATCGCCCAGCAAATCGCCACCCTCTTCAAAATTCCGTTCCCATCGCTTGCCTTACAATTCCAAAAAGTTGTACAGCACAACGCCGCTTTCAGGATGGTTTTCGATGGCTACATAGCCCATCCGCACCATTTCCTGCATGGCTGTACCCACCTGGTCAAACCCCAACTCAGTATCCATCACCGCCTGAGTGACAGACAGCTTGCCATTCCTGAGTTGAGCCGCTTTCAAAAGTTTCAGCATAATATCGTGCTGGGTGAGCGGCTTTGGTTCTGGCTTCACTTCTAGAGCTGCTTGAGTTCGAGGAGTCGCAGTTGCGAGCATTTCGGGCGACATCACCAATTGGATAGTGGGTTGACTGAGCATCGCTCCACCCGGCAGCAGCCCTAGCTTGGCTCTTTGCCGCAAATTATGCTCTTCCACCATACCGGGCATCAGAAATAAGTCAATAAATTGCCCAATTCCGAAGAAGCCCCAGGTCAGCAGCCACAGTGTCCCTGAAATTGGCTTTTTGTTATAAAACCGATGAATGCCAGAAACGCCAAAGAGACAGGTAAGCCAGAGCAGATAGCTTGTACCTGTGTTGTTTAGCCCAGGGGTGTTCATGGGTAAGTATCCTGTGGAGGTGCGCTAATGGATGAACCTATGGCTTAGCTAACTTAGTATCGTGAAAGAATTAGTATCCTGAAAGCTTAGTAACCTGAAAGCGTGAGTATCTTGAAAGCTTTCCTACCCGATTATAGAAAGCCAATTTAGTAAATGTCTGGGCTTGGCAGAGGCAAAAAATACTTTTCTAACTCAATACTAACCAAGGTTTCAGGCGATCGCAGTCAGTCATAAAATTTTATATCGCATCCCTGACGTCGTGGCGGTGCACTGCCTGCTTGCATTGCATCACGCTGCTGTTGCGTAGAGGTGACAGCGCAATGGCAATCGTAAGTCTTCAGCCATAGCGGTTTGTACTGGCGTTCAAAAAATCTGTATAGCAAGCAGCCCCCATCAAGATCAGACGGGGTGCAAAACTCCTGGCTGGAGGCGCAGCACCCTATCCCCTTGTCCGACTCAGTTGAAAATCGCCCTACATCCAATCGCAGCAAAAGAGCGATCGCTCTCAATGAAAGCGATCGCTCTGGGCATAGAACTATTTTGTTAAGACGGTTGAGAAGCGGCACTGACGCCTCTCAACGGCGATCGGCTTAGTAGTCGAAGTCGCCGCCCATGCCAGCACCGCCCCCTCCTGCGGGAGCACCTTCTTTAGGTTCGGGCTTGTCCACCACAATACACTCAGTGGTCAGCACCATACCTGCAATCGAAGCTGCATTTTGCAGAGCCGAACGGGTCACTTTTGCAGGGTCAACAATACCCGCTTCAAACAAGTCTACAAACTCATCGGTGGCAGCATTGTAGCCAACGTTGAAGTCTTTTTCCTTCACCCGTTCTGCAATCACTGCGCCATTTTGACCGGCGTTTTCAGCAATCCGCTTCAGGGGAGCCGAGAGCGCACGAGCCACAATCAAAGCTCCTACCAGTTCTTCATGGGCCAGATTGCCTTTCGCCCAGCTTTCTAGACCAGGAGCCAAGTGAGCCAGAGTGGTACCACCGCCTGGAACAATGCCTTCTTCAACTGCAGCTTTGGTAGCGTTGATCGCATCTTCCAACCGCAGTTTCCGATCCTTCATTTCAGTTTCGGTTGCAGCCCCTACTTTCACAACGGCTACACCGCCAGAAAGCTTAGCCAGACGCTCTTGCAGCTTTTCCTTGTCGTAGGAAGACTCGGTTTCTTCCATTTGACGACGGATTTGCTCACAGCGTCCTTTCACAGCCGCTTCGTTGCCTTCTGCAACGATCGTGGTTGTGTCTTTGGTGATGGTGATCCGGCGAGCGTGACCCAGCATGTCCAGCTTGACGTTGTCTAGCTTCAGACCTGCATCTTCGGTGATCACTTGACCGCCCGTGAGCACAGCAATGTCTTCCAGCATGGCTTTACGGCGATCGCCAAAACCAGGAGCCTTCACAGCTGCTACGTTGAGTACGCCACGCAGACGGTTGACGACCAGGGTTGCCAGCGCTTCTTTCTCAATGTCTTCTGCCAGGATCAGCAAAGGCCGACCGGAACGAGCCACTTGCTCTAGCACGGGCACTAGATCTTGTACCAGCGTAATTTTCTTGTCGGTTAGCAAGATGTAAGGCTCATCCAAGACGGCTTCCATCCGCTCAGTGTCGGTAGCGAAGTAGGGAGAGATGTAGCCTTTGTCAAAGCGCATCCCTTCGGTAACTTCTAGTTCAGTCACCATGGACTTGCCTTCTTCCAGAGAAATGACGCCCTCACGGCCCACTTTCTCCATGGCTTCAGCGATCATCGCGCCTACTTCTTCATCGTTACCAGCAGAGATCGAACCCACCTGGGCGATCGCTTTGGAATCTTCTACGGGGCGAGCGTGCTTGGCAATTTCATCGACCAAGAAAGCGGTTGCCTTATCAACACCACGCTTCAGGGAGATAGCATTAGCGCCGGCTGCTACGTTCCGCAGACCTTCTTTAACGATGGCATGAGCTAGCACCGTAGCTGTTGTCGTTCCGTCGCCAGCCGCATCATTGGTCTTAGAAGCAGCTTGGCGGATCAGGGCAACACCCGTGTTTTCAATGTGATCTTCTAGCTCAATCTCTTTGGCGATCGTCACACCGTCGTTGACGATTTGGGGTGCACCAAACTTCTTCTCGAGCACCACGTTGCGACCCTTAGGACCAAGGGTGACTGCAACGGCTTCTGCCAAAATATCAATGCCTCGTTCCAAGGCGCGACGAGCGTTTTCGTTGTAAATAATGCGCTTAGCCATAGATTCCTTATAAGATTCCTTGTGTTGAATTCTCTGGGTCAAGTTCTAGATCATTGCTGCGAAATCATCGCCAGCAGGGTGTCAAAGCCCAATCTGCTCAGAGCAAAGCGGTTGCGATGCTCAGCCCTCAGCGATTAGCATTGGCTATCCCACAGTTGCTTATCCAACAATCGCCAAAATGTCCTTCTCAGACAGCAAGACATATTCGTCTGTCCCTAGCTTGATGTCTGTCCCGGCATACTTGGAGTAGAGAACCTTGTCGCCTACTTTCACTTCTAGAGCCTGGCGTTGTCCGTCTTCGCTGATTTTACCTGGGCCAACTGCGGCAATTTCGCCGACTTGAGGCTTCTCTTTAGCGGTTTCGGGCAAAAAGATACCGCCTGCGGTCTTTTCTTCAGACGCGCTGACTTTGATAAATACGCGATCGCCTAGGGGCTTCACGGTAGAAACGCTTAAAGATACTGCTGCCATATTTAAACTCTCCAGAACAATCAGACTAGCTTGGAATTAATCTTCAACAGAAATCCAGCCCCTCGTCGGAACTGGTAAACCCTCTGCGAACCTCAGAAATCCTTGGGTCAGAGTTCCGTTTAGCACTCTCAACCTCTGAGTGCTAATTTAGCGGACAGAGGGGACTGATTGCAACTCTTCTATCCTTCTTTAGAAGTACGGGTTTCCGAACTGCACTAATTTGCGGGCTATGGGTAGGACTCTGAGTGGAAAGAGAGTCACCCTAACTTTGTTACAGCCTTTGTGGCGTTAGGATGCGTAAGCAGTCAGTAGATCGCCATCGTTAAACATAAAACCTTAAAACCCTGTGTCGCCTGCACAGCGGACGGCACAGGGTTTTAGATCGGGTTGCTAATGACGCCGAGGTACTTAGGAGCAGTTTCTGCGGTTTGACCGGGTTGAGGCAGGCTACCTGCTAGCCATTTAGCCAGTTTAGGAGTTGCTTTAGAAACTTTATGGCGAAAATATTGTCTTTATGAAGATGACAGGAAAATGCTAGTGTCCACGGAGTGAAGTGTGGCAGTATTTCTACTATATAGGGCTGAATATAGGCGATCGCCTAGCGCTACACCCTCCTATAGCCTTGGGTTAACCCTGGAGGGATTAACCTGATTAACCTTCAGCAAGTGCAGCTACTGTAAATCACCAACTTTTAGCACGACACTGGCTCGCTCGGTGAGGAGGATTCCTAGATGAAATTTTTACATTGCGATTTTGGGGCGCTGTTCACTGCAGTTTGGGTGGCTTCTGCGTTAGCCATCATGGCACCCTCTAAACCGATCGCGCTTCAAAAAGCTGCGATCGCTCAACCCATTTCCGGTTTGATTCGGGCACAAATCGTCCATGCTCAAGTGCCCACGGCCTCAGGCAAACAGCACTTAGGCAAGTAAAGCTTAGGCAAGTATAAACAGTTAAGGTGAACCTTTTGAACAAAAGCTGTAGAACGGATTGCTACAGCCATCATCCTAAAGATTCACCTTGGTATAGAACGATCGATTTTTTTGCCGCAAGCCCAGGTTATTGTCTAAACTTGCGCTGATCTTATCCCTTAGAACTTGTTTGAAACATGAGTTTTTCGTACGCTGTGCGGATAAAAAACTAGCCTTCTCGGCTACTTTTCAAACAGCTGGTTAGGGATGAAACAAAAGATCGGGGAAAAAGCGATTAAATTCAATCAAAATTCCAGCTGTTATAAACATCCAAGCGGCTGCTAGAACAGGTGCGGTGGAAAGATACTTCAGGAAATAGTTCATGGATGTGCTCCTAGGATGAGTGGTATAAGCTTCAAAGACTAGCGAGGCGAAACCGTGATTTCGTTATCCTTCGCAGTCAACTCACCCGTTGTCAGTTCCTTGAGCGCTGCTAGGGGCCAAGCAAAGCCCGTCAACATGAATTTGACGGCTCTTGGCACATCAATGATGATCTCATTCATTTCTGGATCTTTTTCACCGCGAACGGCAATGATATAGGCGCGGCCTACCCAACCGATCCAGCCTGCAATGTACAGGAATAAAATGCTGGGGATAATAAACTCGCCTAGATGGTCGAGGCGACCATCAACAATCAAGTGGGGCAAGCCATCTGTGCCACAGAGGACATTAGAGTTGGCGTAAGCTTCAAATCGCGCTTTAGCTTGAGCTGTTGTAGCATTAGCAGCTCGTCCTAAGAAAGCTTTAGATTGACCACAAGGGGTCAATCCTGCCACATCTGCTGAAGCAGAGGGAGCAAAGCCAAAACATAGGAAAAGCACTAGAACTAGAGCAAACAATCTTCGCATGGAGTTGTTTCCCTTCATTTATAAATTGCAAAGTTTTTGTACATTAACGTTAAGTTATTTGTACAAGGTGTTTTTGGGTTCAGAGCAATCATACTCCCAAGGTTGGGCCAGTAAAGTTAAGCTCTTAAAAGAAGTTTACGTAGTTTCAAGAAGTTGCAGAGGGTCAAGGGCCGATGTCAGGGTTTAAGTGCCAGAATAGGCGTTGTCTGAGCGATCGCAGGTTTTCAAAAAATTCTCTTAATCCACTCGACTCTGCTCTAAAACTGTAGCGATCGATAGCGTTTAACTTCTGTTTTTGTAACGTTCTTGTAACAAAATATTCACCGCTTGGTTTCGCTTCATTCTCTACCTTTTCTTGCCCATGTCTACTATCCTTGCCATTGAAACGAGCTGCGACGAAACTTCTGTGGCAATTGTGCGCGATCGCCAGGTTCTCAGTAACGTGGTCTCATCCCAGATTGCCATCCATCAGCCCTATGGGGGGGTGGTGCCCGAAGTGGCTTCCCGTCAGCATGTAGAAACTGTGAATGGGGCGATCGCCCAATCTTTAGAGCAAGCCCATGCAAGTTGGGCAGAGATTGACGGGATTGCTGCAACCTGTGCCCCTGGGCTCGTCGGAGCTTTGTTGGTCGGTCTAACGGCAGGCAAAACGCTGGCTATGTTGCACCAAAAACCTTTTTTGGGTGTGCATCATTTAGAGGGACATATTTATGCTTCCTATCTCAGTGACCCCAGCTTGCAGCCCCCCTTTCTGTGTCTACTGGTATCGGGCGGACATACAAGCCTGATCTACGTCAAAGATTGCGGACACTATGAAATTTTGGGGCAGACCCGCGACGATGCTGCTGGAGAAGCCTTTGATAAAGTGGCGCGGCTGCTAGACCTGGGCTATCCGGGTGGCCCAATCATTGATCGACTTTCCCAGCAGGGCAATCCTCACGCCTTTGCCTTACCCGAGGGGCAAGTTTCGCTACCGGCAGGTGGCTACCATCGCTATGACTCTAGCTTTAGCGGCTTAAAGACAGCGGTGCTACGGCTGACACAGAAGTTGCAGCAGTCCGATCAGCCTTTGCCCATCTTTGATATCGCAGCCAGTTTTCAAGAAACTGTGGCTAAAGCGCTGACCAAGCGAGCGATCGCCTGTGCGTTGGATTATGGCTTAACGACGATTGCCATTGGTGGGGGAGTGGCGGCCAATAGCGCTTTGCGGCAGCACCTACAGGCTGCTGCAGACAAACATTCTCTGCGCGTGCTGTTCCCACCGCTGAAGTTTTGTACTGACAATGCCGCCATGATTGCCTGTGCTGCGGCTGAGCATTTTCAACAAGGACATACTTCACCGCTTACCTTGGGCGCGCAATCGAGGATGGCAATCTCAGAGGTGATGAGGTTGTATGCGGACTGACGGCACGCTACAAATTATGATTTGCTTAATAAAAATATTGAGTCGCAAATCCTCTCCCTATGCCGCAACCCATCCTGTACGTCGCGATTACCAGTCATGGCTATGGACATGCGACCCGCATGTGCTCGGTGGTGGCAGAGATGCGGCGGCGTTGCCCAGAGTTGCTGGTCATTCTGGTGACTACTGCCCCCCGACCGTTGCTAGAAGCCTATCTGAAAGGTGATTTTATTCATCGGCCCCTGGCGCTAGATATTGGGGTGGTGCAGGGCGATAGCCTGACGATGGACAAAACAGCGACGTTAGAGAAACTCAGGCAAATTCGCGATCGCGCCCGCTCTATCATTGCCGGAGAAGTGAATTTTATTCGCCAAAACCGGGTGGGCTTGGTCTTAGCAGATATTCCGCCGCTGGCAGCGCCGATTGCCCGGGCTGCAGGTGTGCCGGGCTGGATGATTGGCAATTTTGGCTGGGATTTTATTTATCGAGCCTGGGGCGGCGAATTTGTGGAAATGGCAGATTGGATTGCCGACCAATTTAGCCAGTGCGATCGCCTATTTCGGCTGCCGTTTCATGAACCTATGGGGGCTTTCCCCCACATCACGGATGTGGGGCTAAGTGGCGGCACGCCCAGTTTTCCGCTAGAACAGCTGCGAGAGACATTTCAGCTGACTGCACCGCCAGAGCGCACCATCCTGATGACGTTTGGTGGCTTAGGCGTGGATCAAGTGCCAGTGCAGAATCTTCAGCGGTTCCCGGACTGGCAGTTCATCACGTTCGATCGCCAGATTGCCGATGCCCCTAATCTAGTGCGAATTGTCGATCGCCAATATTGCCCGGTAGATTTCATGCCGCTGTGTAGTCGGGTAATTTCCAAACCAGGCTATAGCACCTTTGCTGAAGCTTGCCGCGTAGGACTTCCCATTATTTCCATTACGCGCGAGGATTTTGCCGAAGCCCCGGTGCTCATTCAGGGAATTCAAGATCACGCCCATCACCGCATTCTTACCCCTAGCGAATTTTTCCAAAGCGATTGGCAGTTCTTAGAGGAACCCCTCCAGCCACCCCGCCTCCCAGACCCTTTAGCTAAAGATGGCAACGAAGCGATCGCTGCAGCGGTCACCGATTATCTGCATGCTGCTGGGTGAATCGGGAAGGGGCGCATGAGCAATAGCTCCGCTCAATTCCCGCTTCCCAATTCTCCATTAATTCACCTCAACCCGATAGAGCGCTTCTAACCGCCCTTCAAAAATTTTGTCGATCGCCTGTTTTGGCCGATACATTGCCTTCCAACTCTTGGGCGGCATGGCATTAATTTCTAGCAGCACACATCCTTTTCCCCGTTCGGCTAAAGCGGTTAAGCTGACGGGACGATTATCAAAGGTTTCATACCCTTTTTCTTCATCAATAT